>JAGFJJ010000071.1 GCA_024102815.1 Phycisphaerae bacterium | reverse complement strand
GGATATTGCACCCGTATCCCAACGAGCGATTCTACGCCAAGCACCCGAAGTAGGAGCCGTATGCGGTAATTCCGCCTGTACGGATCTGTGCGGGGGCCCCGGGGCAACCCGGGGTCCTACCGCGACCTCGACGACACCGGGCGAAAAATATACGGAAAGCGCTACCGCGACCTGATGGAAGACCTTGACGAGGCGACGGCACACAACGACATCGGGCGTATTGAAAAGTTGAAGGCAGAATTGGAGAGCCTTGGGACTGAGCTTGCCAGCGCGACCGGTCTCGGCGGCCGGACGCGCCAAAAGACAGATGCCGACAAGGTCCGAAAGTCGGTGTCGATGGCGGTTTCGAGGGATATCGACCGGATTAAGGACCAACACATCGCGCTCGGCCGCCATTTGGCGGCATTCATCAATAGTGGTTACACGTTCCGCTATTCTCCGGAACCACCCGTCGATTGGGCGACCTGATCATCCTCGCACATTTCTTGGATGCCACACCCTTTGTGGCTTTGCCACATGAGTTGTGGCGCCTGCCTCTCGACCGAGAGACATAACCACCGGGTCATCATCGCTCACGAATAAGCGATCGCACAGTGCGCCGCGTCAAGGGGATGTTCTGCGCGCACATCGGATGCCCCGACAAGGTTGCATGCCTCCGGCCTCCGGAGGCTCGGATGCGCCCGGCACCCACCGGCGAGGCGGTACTCACCGCATACGCTCAGACGTTGGTAAGGATCAAAGCAAGGCAACTATCCCGAAAACCCGGATTCAGCAGGTCGGATCAAGATGATTTGGAGCAGGAACTGGCGATGCACCTGGTTCAGCAGGCGCGACATTACGACCCCCGCCGGGCATCGCCGAACACGTTCGCGGCACGCGTGATCCAGTCCAAGGTCCGCATGATCTTGCGTGACCGGAAACGACTCAAGCGCGCCGCCGGCTTCACCGCACAGTCACTGGATGCGCCGGTCGACCAAGGGCGGGGCGAATCAGATTCCCTCTGCAGTCAACTGACCGCCGCCGATCTCACCCGCCGGACCGGCGTTGAGCCGGAATCGCTCGAGCGCGCGGAAATTGTCTCCGACGTGGTCGAAACGGTCCGGACCCTTCCGCCGGATCTCCGGGACATCTGGCGGCGACTGATCGAAGGCAACATTTCCTCCGTTGCCCGCGACCTGGACATATCGCGCCCCCAAGTCCGCGACGCGATTGAACGCATTCGCCTTCACTTCGAGGCGCACGGTTTCGGGGATTCGGACGATTCCCGGACACCTGATCCGCCCACGGCATAGGTAACCAGTGTCGGCCTCCGGCGAGGCCGGCTTCGGAGATCGTCATGGCCACGGACACGTATCGATTCGAGTTTCGCATTCCCAACATGCTGTCCGACGCAGAGTTGACTCTGCACCTGGCACAGTACGCCATCGAGGGTCTGTACGGTGAGGCCCGCGTACGCCTGGAGAGTGACTACCGCGTGGATCGTGCTCGCGGGGCCATCCTCGTCGACGGAGGCAACGAGGTCGGCCAAGCAGTAGTCAAGGCCTACACACGGCTGCTGGCCCGGGAGTTCGGCGAAGAGGCTTTTCACGTGCGGCGGGTGGAGGCGGTCATTCCCGCAAGCACGGAGGGATGCGGCGCATGAGCCCGGGCGTTTCGCCATTCTCGCCGAGCATTCCTTGCACGAGCGACGCTTGCGATCGCATCGATAGTCCGGTCGGGCACAAGCATAGCGCTTGCACCCCCGATTTAACCGGCAAGAGTCTCCTCACTTTTTCGGCGCTGAACACGTTCCGCAACTGCCCGCGCAAGTACAAGCATCGCTACATCGACCAACTCCAAGGTCGAGAGAGGGCGGACACGCTGGCCTTCGGCAGTTTGATCCACGCGGCGCTGGAGACGTGGTACAGGGCCACGGACGACGCCGATCGGTTGTGGACCATCCTCGACGACCTCGACCGCGCCTATCCAAACCGCGCCGGCGACCCCCATGCGAAACGCACCTGGCAACTGGCGCGGGCGATGGTGAGCGGCTACGCCGCCCGCTATCCGCAGGAGGACTTCGAGGTCGTCGAGGTCGAAAAAGTCTTCCAGGCCGAGATCCGCAACCCGGATACGGGTCGACCCAGTCAGACGTTTGTTATGGCCGGTAAAGTCGACGGCATCGTGCGGCTCGACGGTGAGCTGTACCTGCTCGAGCACAAGACCGCCGGCTCCATCGACGCCAACTACCTCGACAAGCTGTGGACCGATACGCAGATCGCGCTCTACAGCCATTACCTCCGCGAATTGGGCTCCCCCATCGTCGGCGTGATCTACAACGTCTTGCTCAAGACGCGCATCCAGCAGCATGCGGGCGAGTCGCAGGAGGAATACGAAGCCCGTCGCGCCGTACTGGCCGCGAAGAACAAATCCGGCCGCTCCACGGCAAAGCGCCAGCTTCCCGAGACCGACGACGAATTCCAGGCCCGGCTGGCGGAATGGTACGCCAAGCCCGAGGCCTTCCATCGCGAGCGCATCTATCTCTCCGAAGATCGCCTGGCCATGCTCCAGGACGAGGTCTGGGAGATCACCCAGCAGTACCTGGATGCGCGGCGCCGCGGCAAATGGCTGCTGAATACGTCCAACTGCTTCTCGTTCCAGCGGCCGTGCGCCTACCTGCCGTATTGCCAATCGGGATTCAACCCCAACGTGCGTGACAACCTCTTCGAGATCCGCCCGCCCCACGAGGAGCTCGAGGGCCTCGATGACGCTGCCACAGGTGAGACGCTGGAGAACCCATTCTAAAGGAACAACCCATGCCCGTTGCACTACCCGCAGAACGAAGCAAGCGTGCCAATGACCTGGCCCAGCAGACCGTCCTGGTGTACGGAGCACCGAAGATCGGCAAGTCGACCTTCGCCAGCCAGTTCCCCGGGGCGCTCTTCCTGGAGTGCGAGCCGGGGCTCAACCAGCTCGAGGTCTTCAAGATCGCCACCTACACCTGGGACGACCTGCTGGCGGCCTGCAAGCTCGTGGCCGCGGGCGATCATCCATTCAAGACCATCGTCGTCGACACCATCGACAACGCCTTCAAGTACTGCACCGATCACGTCTGCGGCAAGCACGGCATCGAGTACGAAGGCGACATGGCGCACGGCAAAGGCTGGGCGCTGGTGAAGAACGAGTGGCATCGCGTGCTCACGCGGCTGGCGTCGCTGCCCTACGGGCTGGTGCTCATCTCCCACGCCGTCGACAAGACGGTGGAGACGCGCACGGGCGAGTACACACGTACGCAGCCCAGCCTGCCGGATCGGGCCCGCAACGTCGTGCTGGGCCTGGTGGACATCATCCTCTTCTGCGACACGCAGACGCGCAAGGATGCCTCCGGCAACGTCGTCGTCGAGCGCGTCATGCGCACCAAGCCGCATCCCACGTACGAGGCGGGCGACCGCACGGGCCGCCTGCCCGACGTGCTGCCGCTCTCCTACGAGTCCTTTGTTCAGGCTTTTGATTCCGCTGCTTCCGGCACTTCCCCGGCGGCCGGTGCAGCGGATGCGTCGACTCCGCCGGGCAAGATTCTCCACGGAAAGGCCAAGCCATGACCGACCATGCCAGCGCATTTGATTCGTCCGCGCCGAGCGACGACGCGGCCCCCGTTGATCTGTCCACGTACGACGAGGAGTACGCCGCGGCCGTGGCGGCGGACAGCGACGAGGTTCCCGACGGCAAGTACCAGGTGCGCGTGCAGACCGTGCGTGTCGCCCGCAGCCAGAAGGGCGATCCCATGATCAAGTGGGATCTGGTGGTCCATTCCGGCCCGCATGCCAACCGGCACATCTTCAAGAACGCGGTGATCACCCAGGCTTCGCTGCCCTTCGTGAAAGGCGATCTGAAGACGTTGGGTCTGGAGCTGCCCAGGTTCAGCGATCTTCCCGCGCACCTCGAGACGCTGCTGGACCGCACGCTGGAGGTCACCAAGCGCACGAAGGGCGAGTACACGAACGTGTACTTCAACCGCGCCGTCCAGGTGCCCATCGGCGAGCGAGTGTCCGACGTGGACGTGCCCTTCTAACCGGCGGAGGACGAATCACCGGTCACGGGTGGGGGCGGGGCGGCGCAGCCGGTGTGGAAGAGCGGGCCCCAGGGATCGCCGGGTGCGGGCCTCGCGCCGGTTGGCGACCGTCCCGCCCACCTTGGCGTGGAGCTGAATCATGACATTCCAAATCGTGATCGATTCCCGGGAGCAGGAGCCTTACGCGTTCACGTGTCCAGCGCAGTGCCGCAAGCTGGAGGCGGGGGATTACTCCGTCGAGGGCTTTCAGGACCGCGTGGCCGTGGAGCGCAAGAGCCTGCGCGACTTCGCTACAACCGTCGTGCACGACTTCCCCCGGTTTGCGGCGGAGCTGAAGAAGCTCGCCCGCATGGACGCGGCATGTGTCGTCGTCGAGGCCGACCTCGATCAGGTCCTGCGCGGCGCGCACGGGGAAGCGTTGCGTGGCACATCGCCCGGGACCTTACTGGGCAACGCGATATTCATCGCCGTTCATCATGGCGTGCCCGTCTACTGGTGCGGGAGCCGCCAGGCGGCGCGGGTCTTCACCGAGGCGTTCCTGCGAGCCTTCGCCCGAGATCGCGCCGGCAGTCGCGCAAGGGACGCGCTGCATGTCTGATCCCCTTCGCGGCATGGTGGAGCGCGTCTACCACGGCAGCCCCGGCTTTACCGCGGGCGTGCTCAGAACGGACGACGGGCGCAGCGTGCGCTTCGCCGGCAAGGTCTGCGTGAGTACCGGCGAGGCGGTGGCCCTGGTGGGTCGCTGGAGGAAGGATGCGAAGTACGGACCCCAGTTCGCCGTCGAGTTCGTCCGCTACGAGCTGCCCCGGAGCCCCGAGGGTCTGGTGCAGTACCTGGCCAAGCACCCGGCGTTCACCGGCATCGGTGAGGCCACGGCCCGGAGAATCGTGACGGCCGCGGGAAGCGCCGACGGGCTCGACCGCCTGCTCGCAGCGGACGTCAACGAGCTCCATCACGCCCTGCGAATCCCCATGGCGACCCTGGAGACCCTTCGCGACGCCTGGCGGGCCAACGCCGCCGAGAACGAGATTCGCTCCTACCTGGCCGGATTCGGGCTGACCCATCATCAGATGGAGACGCTTCTTACCACGTTCGGCAACGCCGTCGTCGGCCTCCTCCGCGCCGATCCGTACCAGATCATCAAGCACATCCACGGCTACGGCTTCAAGAAGGTGGACAAGATCGCCCGGGCCATGGGCACCCCCAAGGATCACCCGGGGCGCCTCGAGGCGGGCCTGCGCTACACGCTCCAGCAGGAGATCGACGGCGGCCACACCTGGACGGGTGGCGCCGACCTGATCGACAAAGCCAACGACACGTTGCTCCTGGACACCCTCGACAGCCGCGAGGTCATCCGCGGGGCGGGGGACCGATTGCTACGCGAAGGGGCGCTGGTCGCGCATGATAGCGCGGTCACCGTACCCGAGCTGCATGAAGCTGAGCGGCTCATTCACGCCACGCTTACCGAGCACGCCACCACGCTTCCGCCGCTGCTCGGCACCGGTGAGGCCATCGAAGGCCTCAGGTCCGGACAGGTCGATGCCTACCGCACGGCGCTGCGCCATGGCATCGCCCTGGTCGCGGGCGGGGCGGGGACGGGCAAGACGTACGTCCTGGCCCGACTGGCCCGCACGTTTCAGGCCGCGGGGCTTCGCATGGCCTTGTGCTCGCCCACGGGCAAGGCCGCCAAGCGTATCGAGGCGTCGCTTCGCGCCCAGGGCGTTGGTCTGGAGGCGAAGACCATTCACCGCCTGCTCCGCTATGACGGAACCCAGTTCCATTGCGGGAACCTGTCCACGGGGTGTGATGAGGACGCCGGCTACGACGTGGTCATCGTCGACGAAGTATCGATGGTCGACGTGGTATTGATGGCCGCGCTGCTCCGGCGCATCGACTTCACTCGGACGCGGCTCCTGCTGTTCGGCGATCACAACCAGCTGCCGCCCGTCGGTCCCGGCAACGTCCTCCGCGATCTGATTCAACATCGCCTGGTTCCGCAGGTGGTTCTGGACGAGGTCGTGCGCCAGGCGGGGGCGCTGAAGACCAACTGCTCGGCCATCCTGGATCAGACCATCGCGCCGACCACGGTCGGTGATCCGGCCTGGACGGTGGTGGATGTCTACCGCGATGCCCAGCAGATCCAGCTCTACCTGCGGGAACTGCTCCGGGAGCGTATTCCCCGGCGCCTGGGCCTCGATCCCGTGCGCGACGTGCAGGTGATCACGCCCACGCATCGTGGGCTACTGGGCACGCGCGTGTTGAACCCCCTCCTGCAGCGTCTGCTCAACGGCCAGGTCGAGGGACGCTTCGCCCCCGGCGACAAGGTCATTCAGACGACCAACGACTATGAGCGGGGCGTCATGAACGGCACCATCGGGTACGTACTGGGCTCCACGATCTCCGGGGGGTGGATCGTCGACTTCGAGGGCGTCGGCCCGGTGACGATCGAGGGGGATCGATTGCCCAACGTGCAGCTGGCCTACGCCCTCACGGCCCACAAGGCCCAGGGCAGTGAGTTCCCCTGCGCCGTCGTGCTCTGCCATCGCGCGCACTATTTTGCCGATCGCAACTGGCTCTACACCGCGGTCACACGGGCCGCGAGGTATTGCATCCTCATCGGCGATCGCTGGGGCCTGCGCGCCGCCCTGCGAAAGGACCAGGTCGTTCGCCGCCGCACGTTCCTGGATTTGTGGTCACGCGGAAAGGGGGACGGCATAGGTAACGACGGGGAGGGCGTGCATGGCTGAAGCCCCGGTCGTGATCGAGCCGCAGCATCTGGCCCGCGTGGTGCCGTCGTGCCTGCGCGCGCGGCGCCAGTGGGTCTGCTGGCGCTACGTGGAGCGTGACGGCAGGGTCACCAAGTGTCCCATTTGCCCCACGAAAGGCGGGCTGGCTTCGGCGACGGACCCGGCCACGTGGGGATCGTTCGAGCAGGCCTGCGCGGCGCTGGTGCGCTGCCCGGACCTGGCCGGCGTGGGGTTCGTGTTCACGGCGGACGATCCCTACGCGGGTGTCGATCTGGATAATTGCGTCGATCCCACGACGAATAAGCCCAAGCCCTGGGCGCAATCCTTCATCGATCAACTGGACAGCTACGCCGAGATCAGCCCTTCGGGCCGCGGCGTGAAGATCATTGTCCGGGCCGCCAAACCGGGCCCGCGCTGCAAGCGGGGATATGAGGACGGCGCCGTCGAACTCTACGACGCCGGCAGGTTCTTCACCGTAACGGGTCAGCGGGTGACGGACGCTTCCGGCGATGTCGAGGATCGCCAAGCGGAGCTCAACGCCCTGTACGAACGACTCTTCGGTTCGACAGTTGCGCAGGCTGCGGCGCCGGCGGCGGATGCGCAGGCCTCCGACAACGGTCGCGTGGTACTCGCCGATGAAGCAATCCTCCGCCTTGCCCAAGGCAACCGCAGATCGGGCGGCAAGTTCACCGACCTGTGGGCGGGGCGCTGGAACAGCCACTTCAACTCCCGCAGCGAGGCGGATTCGTCGCTGGTGTTCACGCTGGCCTTCTACACCAAGGACGCGGCGCAGATCGATCGCCTTTATCGACGCTGCGGCCTGATGCGCGAGAAGTGGGACGAACGGCACGGCCGGCAGACCTACGGCGAGATGACCATCGCCAAGGCCCTGCAGACGGTCACAGGGCAGTATCGACCGCGGAGGCGCCGTGCAGGGACGAACCGATTCACTCCAGACACGCCGCCCGCAAACTCCTCCCAACCGCAGATTCAAGGAAACGAGCGTCAACTGCGTGACATCCGCGCCGACGCCCTCCGCGCCCTGAGGGCAGCCAACGATCCTCCCCGGCTGTTTCGCCACGGGGATGGTGTCGCCCGCATCGAACTCGCTCGAAACGATCGCGACGCGTCCACACCCCACATCCAGCTGCTCGAGGCCCACGCCCTGCGCGGAGAGATGACCGACGCCGCCGACTGGTTCACGCTCAAGCACGATCGCCAGGGGGACCGACTCGAGCCCGATTTGCCGCCGCTGTCCGTGGCCCGCGACATCCTCGCCTTACCCGCTCTGGAGCTGCCTCCGCTTCTGGGCCTGATCAACTGCCCGGCATTTACGGGCGACGGTCATCTCGTGGTGGCCGACGGCTACGACGCCGAGAGCGGGCTATGGCACCATCGCACCGTGGCCGACCTTCCCGTCGTTCCGGAGCGACCCACTTCTCAGGACGTGGAAGCCGCCCGCGACATGCTGGTGGACATCATCGCCGAGTTTCCCTTCGCCGACGCGAGCAGTCTGGCCAACGCCGTGGCGCTGATGCTCCTGCCCTTCGTGCGGTACATGATCGACGGACCCACGCCGCTGCATGCCGTCGACGCGCCCACGGCGGGGACAGGTAAATCGCTGCTGCTCCAGGCCTGCCTGTGGCCGGGGCTGGGCCACGGCCTGGACATCCGCACCGGCGCCCGCGAGCCCGACGAATGGCGCAAGCGCATCACCTCGGAGCTCGCCGCGGGCAAGCCGGCCATCGGATTCGACAATGCGACCTCGCGGCTGGACTCCGAGCATCTCGCCGCCGTGCTGACCGCCACAGCGTGGACCGATCGCGTCCTCGGTCAGACGCGCATCGTCACCTTGCCGAATAGGGCCATGTGGGTGTGCACGGGCAACAACCTGGCCTTCTCCAAGGAAATCACCCGCCGGGTGGTGTGGATACGGCTCGATGCCCATATCGAATCACCGGAGAATCGAGCGGGCTTCCGTTATCCCAACCTGATCGCCGCCGTCCGCGAGCGCAGGGCGAGCCTTGTTCACGCGGGGTTGACGCTGGTGCGCGCCTGGCTGGCCGCGAGCCGTCCGCGGGGCGCGCGGACCATGGGCAGCTTCGAGGACTACGCCGCGATGCTCGGCGGCATCCTGGTCGTGGCCGGCGTTCCCGGCTTCCTGGGCAACGCCGACCAGCTCCGCCAGCGCGCCGACAACGAGACCGGCGAGTGGCGGGCGTTTGTTCACGTCTGGTGGGAGAAGTGGCAGAGCGCCTGGGTGGGCGTCAGCGAATTGGCCACGCTGCTGTGGGAGAGTGAAGGTCGACGCAGCGATCTGCTCATCGGCGTGGTCACGAGCGGGCGCGAGAGGGGCGCGCTCACGCAGTTGGGTATGCGCTTATCCCGGAAGCGCGACTGCGTGATTGGCGACTTGCGCATCGTCGTTGACGACCGTGGTGACCGCTGCGGCAGACTGCAGTACCGCCTTATCAACGCTGAAAACGATGATGGCCTGCAGACCTCGTGCAGACCTTCCGAAAAGGTCTGCACCAAGGTCTGCACGGATAACTATCATGATGACAATAGTTTAGATCAATCGTGCAGGCCTTGCATACCTTTTAACCTACCTCCCGGCGCATGCATAGGCGCGCGCACGCGCGCCTGCGAGATCGCACCAAGACCCGGAAAAAGGTCTGCAAGGTCTGCCGTGGATGCGCAAGTTGCTGATATGAAAGAACTTAATGTGGCAGACCTTGCCGCAGACCTTGAGCAGACCTCGTTCACCCCGCTCGGAAGGTCTGCGGCGCCGACCGTAAGCGACGCCGCTTGGTACGGCGGTCCCATCAACGGCCTTCCAGACCGGGTCATCGAGCTCGCCCGACGGCGGGATGGCTGGAGTCCATCCGCGTGGCGCGATCGTCTGCTCCAGCTTGCCGAACGCTGCCGGGAGACGGACAGCGCCACGGCAGCGATGTACAGGCAGGCCGCGCGACTGATCTGCCCCGAAGGAGGAGCGTCATGACCGTGGCCATGAATCGTCGAGCACCGTGGACGTTGCCCGCAGACCAGCAGGTCGCGTTCATCCGTTGGGCGTACGGCCTGTTCGGCCGAGCGCCGTGCGAGGACGATCTCCAACGCGAAATCCACGTCGCCCCCTTCTTCGGCTGCTACGGCCTGGCGGGCTACGTCATCACCGTGAACGGCAGTCCACCTCGGGGGACCATCATCGTTCAGCCGGCCAGCGCCGAGATGGTCGCCATGTGCAGTGGAGCGCTCGTCCGCGGTAGCGCTTCGGTCGAAGCCCCCCGCATCCACAAGAAGCGCTATGCCGAGGCCGTGAGATGGTTGGCGCGGCTTGGATTGCCCATTCCGGAGCGAGGGTGGTGAACCACGCGTCAATGGAACACCGCGACCCCGTTGCGCCGTGGGCGAGCGGGGGGCTCTCCCAGCGCAGACGTCCAACCGCGGGTCGATCGCGGCCCACGCGGCGTTTGTGGGCGTTGGGTGGCCGCGTGGCGGGCCGAGGCGGTCTGGGACGGAAGGTGGAAACGTGATTCGGGAAAACCAACGAACAAGGAGGTGAAACGATGGCTGGATTGATGGCTGGGCTGGCGACGCTGCTCTGCGCTACGGGGTTCGTGCTTGGCGGGTTCTACTTGGGCATCAGCTACGCCGAGCTGACCGGGCGCAGCGAGGCGAAGAAGGAGGCCGACGATGCAGGTTGAGCTGCGGCCGTTGGCCGAGATCAAGCCGTACGAAAAAAACCCGCGGGCCAACGACCAGGCGGTGGACGCCGTCGCGGAGTCCATCCGGCGGTTCGGGTTCCGGCAACCCATCGTCGTGGATGGCGACGGTGTGATTGTCTGCGGGCACACGCGCTGGAAGGCGGCGCGGAAGCTGGGACTCGAAAAAGTCCCCGTTCACGTGGCCAAGGATCTGACGCCGGAGCAAATCCGGGCCTACCGCATCGCGGACAACAAGACGGCCGAGCTGGCCGAATGGAATCTCGAGCTGCTGCCCATCGAGCTGCTCGAGTTGCAGGGCATGGGGCTCGATTGGTCGCTGCTGGGCTTCGACGCCGACGAGCTGGCGAAGATGCTCGACACGGACGTCAAAGAGGGCCTCACCGATCCCGATGATATTCCCGCACCACCGGACGAGGCGACGACGCAGGTAGGCGACCTGTGGGTGCTCGGTGATCACCGGCTGCTCTGCGCCGACAGCAGCAGACCCGAGGACGTCGATCGCCTGCTCGACGGTCAACCCGTGCACCTGGTGAACACGGACCCGCCGTACAACGTCAAAGTTGAACCGCGGTCGAACAACGCCATCGCCGCGGGGCTGTCGTCGTTCCCCGCTGCGGAGAGCGGCGCCAACGGCAAACGGCGCGGGCTGACCCACCACCAAGGTTTCGATCTGGCCCGTGGGCACAGCAAGGCCAGGAAGACGACGAAGCAGCTCCGCGCCAAGGACCGACCGCTGGCCAACGACTTCGTCACCGACGAGGCCTTCGACGCCATGCTCGACGCCTGGTTCGGCAACATGGCCCGCGTTCTCGAATCCGGCCGCTCGTTCTACATCTGGGGCGGTTATGCCAACCTGGGCAACTACCCGCCGTTCCTCAAGAAGCACGGACTCTACTTCAGCCAGGGCATCGTCTGGGACAAGCAGCATCCCGTGCTGACACGCAAGGACTTCATGGGCGCCTTCGAGATCTGCTTCTATGGTTGGCGCGAAGGCGCGGGCCATGCGTTCTTCGGTCCCAACAACGTGACCGACCTGTGGCACGTCAAGAAGGTCAACCCGCAGTCCATGATCCATCTCACCGAGAAGCCCGTCGAACTCGCGGTGCGGGCCATGCAATACTCATCGCGGGTCGGTGAGAACGTGTTGGATTTGTTTGGGGGAAGCGGGTCGACGCTGATCGCCGCGGAGCAGACGCAGCGGCGTGCCTACTTGATGGAGCTCGATCCGCTCTACTGTGATGTGATCGTCAAGCGCTGGGAGCAATTTACAGGCAAGTCGGCGGAGCGACTGTGCAGCGCAGAAGTATGAGAATAGGCGGATCTGTATGAGAATACGCAACCATGAATGAGGGTATAGGCATGGTTCCTTCCCAGACTACCCAAAGCCCGCGGGTCGCCGCATCGGGCGTCTTTTACAAGCAAGAGGCAAAACAGGCAAGTAAGTGATATGCCGCAAGCCGATGCAGCTTCGCCGCCCCTCGACGCCGCCGCCCGCGTGGATAGCGACCTGGTGGCCAAGGCCTATCGCAAGGTCTTGGCACATGAAGAGCTGACCCGCCAGGAGCGCGATGCCCTGCGGCGGCATGAGAAGGCCAAGGAGGAGCGGCTTCGCTGGCAGCATTACTCAAGCATCCCCCAGAAGCATTGGCGGCAGATGTCCGGCCGGCAGACGAAGATCCTGAACGAGCAGGCCGAGCGTTACGGCATCCCCTTCGGCGGCCGCTTCATCGATCTGCCCAAGGTCGTGCGGGCCCTGCATGACTTCCTGGCGACCAACAAGTACCGCCTCGCCAGCGAATCGGACGACATGCTCCAGGGCGGCTCCAGCCCGGCGCTGGAGCGCTACCGCACCGAGCGGGCCGAACTGGCCCGACTGGACCGCCTCGAGCGACAGCGGCAGCTGCTCCCGCGTGACGAAATCCGCGAAGCGCTGGGCCAGATCGCCTCCATCCTGCGGGAAGCCGGCGAGTCCCTGCAGCGGCAGTTCGGGCGCGCCGCGGCCGAGGTGCTCTACGAAGCCCTCGATGACGCCGAACGCGAGATTACGAGGACGCTGGGCAGCGAGGCCGAGGGTCAGGCAACAGGTGATGGGAAGAAGCCACGAAGCGACGAAGCCACGGAGCCACGAAGGGGAGAGCAGGAAGCGATAGATTCGAAGAATCGGACGGACGAAACCGCGTGCCAAAGCGATGCATCCGACGCTTGATGATCTTAAGTCCTTCCTGGCACAGGCCCGACCCCGGCCCTTGCGCAGCATGCGGGCCTTCGCCGAGGCAGAGATCATCATTCCCGATGGACCATTTGCCGGACGGCGGTTCCGCTGTTCGCGTCAGCCGTATACGGGTCTTTGGTTCGACGCCGTGGACTCCGGCCAATGGTCACGCTGCGTGGCAACAGGGCCCACGCAATCGGGAAAGACGCTCTCCTGCTTCGTGATTCCGCTGCTCTTTCACCTGTTCGAATTGCAGGAGACGGTGATCTGCGGACTGCCCGACATGGACATGGCGGGTGACAAATGGCGCGAGGACATCCTGCCGGCCATCGAGCGTTCGCGTTATCGTGAACTGCTCCCCCGTCGTGGCGGCGGAAGCCGCGGCGGCCGCGTGGAATCCCTCCAGTTCGCCAACGGCGCGACGCTGAAATTCATGTCGGGTGGCGGCGGCGACAAGAGCCGCGCGGGTTTTACCTCGCGCGTCGTGGTTATCACCGAAACCGATGGCATGGACCAGGCCGCGGCATCCAGCCGCGAGTCGGACAAGATCACCCAACTGGAGGCCCGCACACGGGCCTATGGCAATCGAAAACGCATCTACATGGAGTGCACGGTCTCGACCGAGCAGGGCCGCACCTGGCAGGAATACAAGAGCGGCACCCAGAGCCGCATCGGGTTGCCCTGTCCGTACTGCCCCGCCTGGGTATCGCCCGAGCGTGAGCATCTCACCGGCTGGCAGGGCGCCATTGGCCAGGCCGAAGCCCGACGCGTGGGGGCATTCTCCTGCCCCAACTGCGGCCAGGTCTGGAGCGATGTGGACCGGGAGAACGCCAATCACAGCGGGCGTCTGCTCCACGCGGGACAGTCCATCGACGGCGAGGGGGAAGTTGAAGGGCTGCCGCCGCAGACCGATACGCTGGGCTTCCGCTGGTCGGCGGTGAATAACCTCTTCCTGACCGCGGGGGACTTTGCCGCCGACGAATGGCGTGCGGCGCATGCCCCCGACGAGGACAACGCCGACCGGGAGATGCGCCAGTTCGTATGGTGCGTGCCCGTGGCGCCATCCAAGTGGTCCGAGACGGCGCTGGAGGCCACGGAACTGGCGGCGCGGATGATCGCCCTGCCCAAGGGCATCGCCCCACCCGAGACGAAATTCATCACTGCCGCCGTGGACCTCGGCAAGTACCTCATTCACTGGATCGTCGTGGCCTGGTCGGAGGGCGCCACGGGCCACATCGTCGATTATGGGCGCATTGAAGTGGCCAGCGAGGATGTGGGCGTCGAACAGGGCGTGATGCTGGCCCTGCGCGAGTTCCACGACATGGCCACCACCGGCTGGCCGGTGGGCCATGCCGAGGGCAAGACGATGGTTCCGCAGCAGGTGTGGATCGACGCCGGCTACCAGGGACCGGTCGTCTATGCCTTCTGCCGCCAGGTGGGTGATCGATTCCGGCCGGCGGTCGGTCGCGGCGCCGCGCAGCAATATCGGCAATGGTACAACCGCCCCACGAGCACCGGGAATGTGGTCAAGGTTCTGGGTGAGGGGTACCACGCCAACCTACTTACCGCCGAAGGCCTGCTTCTCGTCGAGGTGGACGCGGACCAATGGAAGAGCTGGGTGCATGCCCGTTTGAGCACACCCATCGATCGGCCCGGGGCCATGACGTTGTATCGGGGTACGCCCAAGGACCACATCGCCTTGGCCAAGCACCTGACCGCTGAGACGAAAACCGAGCAGTTCGTGGCCGGCAAGGGCGTCGTGGCCAAGTGGGAACGCCTGCGGCGGCAGAACCATTGGTTCGACGCGCTCTACAACGCCTGTGCCGCGGCGCACGCCTGTGGCGCCCGGCTGGTGGAGCCGGACGTCGAACGCCGGTCGGAGCCCGAGGATTATATCGAGGTCGGAAGCGTGTTCGGGCCGACCATTACCGAGCGGATCTCCCAAGCTTATGACCGGTTCACGGACATCCTGCATCGCAACCGGCAATGATGGATGTCGTATTGGGCGTCGGGATGTCCCACATCGAGGCCGCCCGTCGACGAGTGTGATTCTCGAGCGTTCGTCGTGGGGAGGCTTTTCTGCCGGAGAAACGCCCCGGCGTGACCGAGGCGTGAGAGGTGGGATGGTGATGCGGGCCGCTATCCGTTGTGCTCGAACTGCCCACGATCGACCTTGCGGAAGCGGGCGTCCTTGCCCTTGGCGGTGATCTCGCGTTGCATGGCGGCGTAGAGCGTCGCGTGCGGCGTTTTGCCGTTGGGGCTGGACCACAGGCCCTGCTCGGCCATTGCGGCGATCAGTTCCTGCGCCCGCATGGGCTTGCCCGCGGCCTTGAGCACCTGGGCGGCGGCGTCTAGCGCGCTGACGCGCTTGGGCTTGAGGGTCGTCTCGACCTTGGTGCCCTTGGCGCTGGCGTTCTTCGTAGCGGCCTTTGCTGCACTTGCCTTCTTGGCGGCGCGCTTCGTCCTCTTCGACCCGGTCTTCTTCGTCGTAGCCATCGCTTATCTCCTTCGTTTAGTGACTGCCACGCCGACGCGACGCGGCCAAGTGTTCTTGAATCTCGTGCCTTTGCAACCTGCTCAATCGGCGTAAATGGTCTCGGCCAAGCCGGCGACCAGCAGGTCGACGATTTCCTCGGCAACCGGTGTCGTCGGCCGAACGTCCCAGCCGCGGTCGAAATTGGCCACCACCGCGCGGTCGGCGCTACGCTGGACCCAGAGCTTGGAAATGCGGCTCGCGTCCAATTCGTACTCGGGATAGGCGGCATGCTCGGGAAACACGAGCGCTTCGAATCGGTGGCCAGCGATGTTGCCCATCACCCACGAGCCACCGGCGTCGCGTTCTTGCACCTTGGTGATCTTCAGCGTGTCCAGCAGGTCCGCCGGTTCGTCGTTCGTCATCATGTTCTTCTCCGCGTTCGGTACGCCCCATGCGTACACCCACATGAGGGCAACTGTCGCCAACGGAATCAAGCTAATTCCCGGAGAATTCCCGCCATTGCGTTGGTCCAAGGAGGGCCGCATCGATGTGCTTTCAAGACAAGCCTGAATCACCCAAACGCCGCCTGATGACCGTCACCGTCGAGCGCCCGCGCTGCCCGCAATGCTGATCCGGCTCCGCTTCCGCATGGGACTGCTGTCATCAGAGGCTCAGATACCCCAGTCATGATCGCTTTATTCTCGTGCCGTCTCGTCTCTTAACTCCTGACGCGAATGAAGATTAGGGATCGCAGCCTAACATCGCAATGGAGTCCGACTTTCGGAAAGCCAGAGGAAATCGGAGGTGATACTGCCACTGCCCCAAGAAATCCTTGAGCGCGCCGATCGGAAAAGGCATATCAGAATCTCGAGCGGCAATGCGGGCAGCTGAAGTTCTTGTCAGTCTACTGCTGCCTATTCGACATTTCTGATTGACTCGGCTACCCAGAATGGGTACCCTCATCGCCACACACCACTTACCTGTGACGTTTGGCTCCGCCGGTGACATAGATGGGAGGCACCTTGATCTCTTCCAAGAAGCTCAACTCCACGAGTGGCATGAGCAGATCGCATCGACCTACAGTCGTGATAGGCGTCATTGCATCGGTTCTGGCGTTGACGAACGACGCTTCCGGATCAGGTGGCGGTGGTGCCGGGCCCGAAACACCGCTCCCGTTTTACGCGATCGTCTATCACCCGGATGAACAAGTCTTCTGGGTTGATCTCAACATCTTCGATCCGGTCTACGGCGATCCCGACCTGCCGCCGCCAGAGCCCGATTGGGCGGTCGCGACCAACAGTATCTTTGGTATTGATGAACTTCTTCTCGAGGTAAGCGATTACGTTGTCGGCCCCGACGACCTTCTCGGCGACCTCGATCTCGATGGAGCGGTGACGATCCAGGAAATCGTCGAACTCATAGTGGTCCTTACTCCCCCGACTGTACCGTCCCCACTTGACGATGGTGAAGGCGGCGATTTGGCCGGATACTCGATTGACCTGCCCCCGAACGACGTCCTTTGCCCTGTCGCGATTCTTTGCACAATCGATGAGATTTCAGAACGCTGCCCACCAGAGATCGACCCCATTTGGGTCCCTTGCGGCGGAGACGATCCGTGCCCGCCCGGTTCAGATCTGTGCTGTGGCGTACAATGTGCTCGATGCGAGTCCTGCTCGAACGGAGAATGCGCCCGGATCCCATGTTGCGATGTGCCTTGTGATTTGTGCGAAACATGCGTCAATGACATTTGTGTTCCCAATCCCGACCCTTGCTGCGGCGTCATTTGCGATCCCTGTTCCTCGTGCGTCGGTGGCGGTTGCACTCTGCCCGATCTTTGCTGCGGCAAGTCCTGTCCTCCCTGCCAGCGATGCGAAGACGGGAATTGTGTCCAGGACGACCCCTGTTGCCGGAAAGTCTGCCCAGACTGCCAATCCTGCCAGAATGGCGTCTGCGTTCCCGATGACCTCTGCTGCAACCATCCGTGCGAGGATTGCGAGAGGTGCCGCCTTGGTCAGTGCATTGAGACCGATCCCTGCTGCGGCAAGACGTGCCTTCCCTGCGAAACATGCGAAAACGGCATTTGCATCAAGCCCGATCCCTGCTGCGGCAAAATCTGCAACGACTGTCATTCGTGCCAAAACGGAACTTGCGTGCCGGACTCCGGCTGTTGCGGCCAAGAGTGCGCGGCCTGCCATCGCTGTTCCGGCGGCGAGTGCATCTGGGAATGCAACTCCGGGGACTCCTGCTGCAACAGCAGGTGTTGTTCCGGGAGTTGCTGCGGGGATTCGTGCTGCCCGGCCGGTCGCGTTTGCTGCGGTGAGCAATGCTGCCCGGTGAGCGGTCCGGCCTTCTGCTGCCCCGGAGCGCCCGGCGGGTGTTGCCGGGCCGGTACCAACTGCTGCGGCAACGGAGAGTGCTGCGAAGAGGAATGCGAAGGCTGCCTCGATAATGGCACGCTCGCAGGGGGTATAATAGAGGTGGAGCCGCCGATGGTGTGCATCGGCGATGCGATGACTTTTTCCGTGAGCGGGATCGTGGACAGCGGAGGCATCAAGCGCGTGGAATGCTCGGCCAGTGAGGCCATCCCGCCGGTGACGCCGACGTATGCGTGGACGTGCACGCTTCCGCCATTGCCGCCGTCGCATACGCCGCGGACACAATCCGGGTCGGGATCTTCCATCGCCATCACGGCCGACGCGCCCGGGGTATATAGCTGCTCGGTCACGGCGACGGCCGAGCGGGAATGCCCGCCCGAGCCAACTACTATTGGTCCGGCTGAGTGTGTGACGCCGGACGATTACCAGACGGTCGAGATTCTATACAAGACCTTCATCTCGTGCGAGGTGGCCGGCCCAACTCCCCCAGATTTTACGCTTTATGATTTCTTTCGCGGAGATAATCGCGGGTTCGGGTATGGATTCGGTGCGTCTCAAAGCCGAACATACCAAAAATCGACCATTACCGTGGACCCAACTGTTCCACAGCGCCAGATAGGCTTATTGACTCAAGTTATCAATATCTCCCAGGGTTTCGACGACAGCCCCACCGGCTCGGACGTTGTTCCTCTGATAATACCGACTTGTGGCGGACAGTGTTCATATGGATTCGTTCAAGGGGCCACGCCGGAATGCTCAGGTTCGACGCCTGATCCAGTAGGCACTGGTTTGCTTGCCATCACAATTACGCCCCTCGACCATTTAACCGTGCTCGTTTATTACATGAACCGAGCACAGGACCAGTGCGAGACGTTCGTCCCGGGAATTGATATTGACTTAAACATCCTGTTCCGGCAACGGTGTGTGGACGGCGCGCTCCAACCATTGGAGTACAAAGCCAATGGATCCTATGACGGATATCCTTGGCACGAGCTCTATCTGAATGGCGTGCTTGTGTTCTCGCACGATCCCTGCTTAACGGGTGAGGGTCCAATGTCTATGTTCCCTCCGGCTGAACATAGGTTTGAAGCAAATGAAGAAGGGCTCCCGACACCGCTGGCAGATTGGCAGCCCGTTCCGTAGCGGCATCAGTTATTCGATCTTCCGATGGAGGAGCGTTATTATGGATCAATATATGGCCGCGATGCTATGTGCGCTAAGCCTTCTCTCGGCAATCGCACCAAAGAACCCGCACGTATTTGAAGACGCAGTCTCTCAATTCAGGGAGGGAAATGTATCGGCGGCGAAGGCGGAGATCAATCGTCTGCCGGATGAACAAATCATTCGTCAGGGGATTGAGTACTATGAAAAGGAGAATCCGGCCGATCCGGGCGTACAACGCTTCGTCATTCAGACACTCGTTGAGCATTACGCCGCCAAGATGCCCGAGGGTTTCGATTTCCTCCAGAATCACGTCAACGACAATTCGGCTCAGGACCTTGTCTGGGCTGGGCTTCTGGCTGTGGACGAAGAGCGGCGTGGCGACGCGGCCAGCGTAATAGGACAAGCCCTCGTCCAGGCGCCTCGTCCCAAGAATACGGGCGAGGTTCTATCAGCGTTGGCTTCATGGAAGGGTGGTGCGAAGGGGGCACTTGCGGGCATAGCGACTGTATTCGAGGATCGTAACGAATCGCCCCGGATACGGTCGCTCGCTGCGCAGGCCATGCTCCAAATCGGGCCGGTTTCGCGCGCCATGCAGCATTTCAGGCCTGAGGACCGCGGCATTGTTTTGGGGCCACTTGGATACGTCGGAGGGACGACAGCGGGTAGGTTTGACGCGGATCAGGACGAGCGGGCCAAAGCGCGCGAATATGTCCGGGAAGCGCTGGATGATCCTGATCGAGAGACAAGAGAATTGGCGTTTCAGGTGCTACCGTACGTGTTCGGTGAGGATTTCGTTGTAGGTGACCCTAGCGGTGGATTTCGAATCAATCCAGAGTTCGAGGCTATTGTTCGACAAGTGGCAAACCACGATCCGGAGGAATCCCTGCGGGAGCACGCGCAAGGGGTTCTCAATACACTCGATCGCCGATTGGAAAAAGCTATCCGCATGCGTGAAAATGGGGTCGGTAAGAATGCTCCTCAGTCAGGAAAGTGACATGCGGCACCTGACTCGCAGACGGCCAGTGCTTTTACACTGATTGCTGCGGGCCGGGGGGCGGGCTGCCGGATTTTCGGCAGCAAGTCCGTATTCTCCGGAAAACTCTGCTGCGCAGAAGGAACTGAGTGCTCTGGCGGCACGAGTTGGTGCGATCTGGCCAATTGCTGCCCGAGCGGCGAATGCTGTCCGACCACCCGCGAAGTATGCCCTGAGCCCGGGACACTATCGGGGGGTATAATCGAGGTGGTACCGCCGGTGGCTCGTTGACGCCATGATCATCTTCCCGGTCAGCAGCTTTTCGCGCCACCGACGGAGATTGTCAGCCCCTTCGATCTCATGCAATGCGGTTGTTGCTGGTCTTCCTCGGTTCGCTTGGCAACTATTTCTTAAACGTGGATCCACACCCGAAAATCA
>JAGFJJ010000070.1 GCA_024102815.1 Phycisphaerae bacterium | reverse complement strand
GAAGTCGACGTGGCTGATCGAGCCGTTCGGCTCGGCGTCGGTCAGCGACGGGTGCAGCCCTGTGTCACCGGTCGAAGCGGGGACGTAGTAGTAGACGGCCGCTGCGTCGCCCTGCTTCACGCTGACGGCATCCCACGGGATGGTCGAGCTCCAGTCGAAGTAGATCACGCCGTCGATCACGACGACGTTGCTGATGGTCACCGTCCCACCACCGACGATGCCGCTCTCGGCTTCGGTGACGGGGTAGGTGCCGGCCGCCGGCTGGCTGTCGATCTTGAACCCGAAGAGGTAGCCGAGATCGGCGCACGTGGGGTTGCCGGCGACGTCGACCGGCGTGAGGTCGGTCGCACTGGCGGGAAGGGTGAGCCCGCTCACGGCGAGGAGGACGCCGGAGACGATGCTCACCAGGCCGAGGAGGCCGAGGCCCCGACGGCGGCGTGGGCGGGTGGCGGTCATGGCCGCTCCTGTCGTCAGGTCGACAGGGGGTTCGGTGCGCTCCCCGTCGACAGGTTGTCTCCAGGGGCCGGTTTCGCTACTGGCTCCCCGCCGGCAACGCGACCAGATGGGCCGACGGATCTTCGCTTCCCTTGTACGAGCATGATCGCGCCACCCACCGTGACCAGGTAGGGCCGATCGGCCCCACCGGTCACGGTGAGTGGCCAGATCCGGGGGTTCAGACCTCGGCGACGGGGGCGACGACGATCTCGCCCTCGACGGCGTCCACCGCCACGGTGTCGCCGTCGCTGATCGTGCCGGCCAGGAGGTCGGCGGCCAGGCGGTCGGCCACCTCCCGCTGGATGACCCGCTTCAGCGGTCGGGCCCCGAAGGCCGGGTCGTAGCCGGCCGCCGCCAGGTGGGCGAGGGCGGCCTCGGTCACCTCGAGGGTGATCCGGCGCTCGGCCAGCCGGTCCCGCAGGTGCTCGAGCTGGATGTCCACGATCGGCGCCAGGTCGGCCTCGGTGAGGGCCCGGAACCGGACGATCTCATCGATCCGGTTCACGAACTCGGGCCGGAAGTGGTCGATCGGCTCCCCCGGCAGGTTCGAGGTCATGATCAGCACGACGTTGGTGAAGTCCACCGTGCGGCCCTGTCCGTCGGTGAGGCGGCCGTCGTCGAGGACCTGCAGGAGGATGTTGAACACGTCCGGGTGGGCCTTCTCGAGCTCGTCGAGCAGCACCACCGAGTACGGGCGGCGCCGGACGGCCTCGGTGAGCTGGCCGCCCTGGTCGTAGCCGACGTAGCCGGGAGGGGCGCCGACGAGGCGGCTCACGGCGTGCTTCTCCATGTACTCGGACATGTCGATGCGGACCATGGCCCGCTCGTCGTCGAAGAGGAACTCGGCCAGGGTGCGGGCCAGCTCGGTCTTGCCGACACCGGTGGGCCCGAGGAAGAGGAACGACCCGATGGGGCGGTGCGGGTCGGACAGGCCGGCCCGGCTGCGGCGGATGGCGTTGGCCACCGCCACCACGGCCTGGTCCTGGCCGATGACCCGCTCGTGGAGGACCTCCTCCATGCGGACCAGCTTCTGGGACTCGCCCTCCATGAGCCGGGAGACGGGGACGCCGGTCCACTTGGCCACGATCTCGGCCACGTCCTCGGCGTCGACCTCCTCCTTCAGCATCCGCTGCTCGCCCTGGAGCTCGTCGAGCCGGGCACTGGCCTCCTCGACCTGGCGCTCCAGCTCGGGGATGCGGCCGTAGCGGATCTCGGCCGCCTTCTCGAGGTCGGTCTCTCGCTCGAGGTCCGACCGCAGGTGCTCCATCTCCTCCTTGAGGGCCTGGATGCGGCCGATGGCCTCCTTCTCGTTCGTCCAGTGGACGAGCATGCCGTCGCGCTGCTCGGTGAGGTCGGCCAGCTCCTGGTCGAGCGCCTCGAGCCGCTCCTTCGACGGGGCGTCGGTCTCCTTGGCGAGGGCCACCCGCTCGATCTCGAGCTGGCGGATGCGGCGCTCGACGACGTCGATCTCGGTGGGCAGCGAGTCGATCTCGATGCGCAGGCGCGAGGCGGCCTCGTCGACGAGGTCGATGGCCTTGTCGGGCAGGTGGCGGTCGGTGATGTAGCGGTTCGACAGCGTGGCCGCGGCGACGAGGGCCGAGTCCTGGATGCGCACGCCGTGGTGGGCGTCGTAGCGGGGCTTGAGCCCGCGCAGGATGGCGATGGTGTCCTCGACGGTGGGCTCGCGGACGTAGAGCGTCTGGAAGCGGCGTTCGAGGGCCTTGTCCTTTTCGACGTGCTTGCGGTATTCGTCGAGGGTGGTGGCGCCGATGCAGCGGAGCTCTCCGCGAGCCAGTGCGGGCTTGAGCAGGTTGCCGGCATCGACGGCGCCTTCCGCGCGGCCGGCGCCGACGACGGTGTGAAGCTCGTCGATGAAGAGAATCACGCTGCCGGCGGAATCGACGACTTCGCGGACGACGGCTTTCAACCGTTCCTCAAACTCGCCGCGGAACTTGGCGCCGGCGATCAGGGCGCCCATGTCCAACGCGACAACGCGCTTGTTCTTGAGTACTTCGGGTACGTCGCCGGCGAGGATGCGCTGTGCGAGCCCTTCGACGATGGCGGTCTTTCCGACGCCGGGCTCACCGATGAGCACGGGGTTGTTCTTGGTCCGCCGGGCGAGGATCTGCATACAGCGGCGGATTTCCTCGTCCCGGCCGATGACGGGATCGAGCTTGCCCTGCCGGGCGAGGGCGACGAGGTCCTTGCCGTAGCGTTCGAGTGCCTGGTAGGTCTCCTCGGGATTCTGTGACGAGGCCGTGGCACTTCCGCGGAAGTCCTTCAGCGCCGCAAGAATGGCGTCGCGGGTTACGCCACTGAGGCTGAGCGCCTCCTTTGCATCGCTCTTGACTTCGACCAGCGCCAGCAGGAGGTGCTCCGTGGAGACGTACTGGTCCTTCATCTGCTGCGCCTCGCGGTCGGCGCGGTCGAGCACGTCCTGCAAGGCGCGGTTCATGCCCAGCGAACCGCCGCTGACCTTGGGAAGCCGGCCGAGTTCGGATTGGATGATGGAGCGGATGCGAGCGACCTGGCCGCCGGCCTTTTCCAGGAGGGGTACGACGATCCCGCCGCTGCCGCCGGCGGAGCCGACTCCTTCGGGCGACACCAGCGCCGCCAGAAGGTGAAGGGGCGTAACTTCGCCATGACCTGCTGTGCGGGCAAGCTGCTCGGATCGTTGCAATGCTTCGGTCGATTTAACCGTCAATCGCTCGGGATTCATGAGCGTTCCTCCTCATTCCAGTTTGCGGAGCATGCTTCGCCGAAGCCCGAGAACTCGGGCGCGAAACCTTCCCGGGAGTGGGAAATGCAGATCGCGTACCAGGGCGTGCCGGCGCGTAACGCTATGCCAATGCTTGAGTTAAGGGAACGGGATGAGTTGTTGATGCAGGGAATTCGGCTGCCGCTGCCGGAATGGCAGGGCAGGAACCGGGTCGGCGTCTCACCTGACGTACTTGTAACCGGCGGGCCGACCGTGGGAGTACAGCGTGACGGACTCAGCGTTTATCGTCTCAGCCGGCACCGAGGTGTCGCATGAAATCGGTACCGATGGATTCGGGACTACCGCTGCCAGAGACCGTGGTCGTTTCCGCCCTGGATATAGATGGCGAAAGTGCCGTGGCCGGGGATTTCGAAGGGCGGGTGAGCGACTTCACCGCCCGCTTGTACGGCCCGGTCGAGAGCGGTCTTGATGTCGTCCACAAGCCAGTATGGACGAACCACGGGCTCTTCGTTATCGCGCAGGGGCGCACGCACGCCCACCAACCCGCCACCGGGCATCGGGGCCGTTCGGGCGTTGCCAAGCCCGGCGTCCGGTTTGCTGAACTGCACGCCGCCGAACTTCTCGTACGCGGCGCAGACTGAGTCGACGTCTTTGGTCACGATTTCGAGATAGAAGACTTGCATGGTTCTCTCACTGTTCCTGCCGGACTGGCCGCCGGTGTCCTTTGCAACGTCTCCGGCGGCCTGAAGACCGGGCATTGCCCAGAGCGCTGCAACCGATCCGCAGGCCAAAACGGCGAGGGCGGCGAATCGGGGCAGTCCGGCCTTTCCCAAACGTAACTGCGTTTTCATGAGGGGTTCTCCTCGAAATATCGGGAGGGGATCCTCGCTCGTCCGACGCGCTGCTCCTCTCCGCCTTTGGAGACCATAACTGATCCTGCGTGTGATGAATAGACGGCTCAGTTGGGGCGGAAATGTCGCGAAAGGGGCGTGGTGTCTGGCTTTCTTCAGGGTGTTCGCCGCGATGCACAGGGAGATGGCGCGGGGGCCTCAGGCCGGACGTTCGGGTGCTGTAACGAGTGCCTGCGGTGTCACCAGGCCAGATCGATGGACTGTCCGCTCTGTCCGGCATCGCCTGTGCCGGTGTCGGCCGACTGCCCGGCGCCGTAGACGATGGTGGTGGACGAGTAGTCGATGGAGACGGACGTCGAGCTGATGAACAGGCTCGTGCCGGCTCCGGAGTTGTTGCCCCCGAGCTGCGCGAGTGCCTGCTGTCCCTGGTCCTGCTGGTTTCCGAGAAGCTGTTCGATGACGGCCATGAGGATGATCATGCCGATGACGGCGCGAAGCATCTGGTCATTCTCGAGCCCGCCGCCCACCGACTGAAGCATTTGGCCGATGGCATTGCTGATCTGGTTGAGTCCGGATACCTGCGACCCGGAGGAAGGAGAGATGCCGCCGCCGGAGTTCACGCTGGTCGGCTGCTGGGGTGAGATACCCGAGCCGAGAATCTGGCCCGTTGAGTAACTATCAATCGGCAAAATCGGATTCATCGCGTTTCCCCCCGGCGGACGGCGGCCCTCGGTCATGGGTCATTTCAAAGGCCGGGGAACAAGATGGCACACCTGCGACCACGGGCGGCAGCCCGGAGGCAAAAGCGCGTAACTGATTATTTTACAGTGGTTTGCGCTGATGCCGGACGGGGGCGGAGGCTCCCGATTGTGCGGGCGGTGTGGTTTTCAATCCACGCGGTGGTGTCGAGGGCCAACATGGGGGTTCGCGATGCGGCCGCGCCGGAGCGGCAGGAAGACCGGGCCGAATCAGCGTCGCGGCGCAGCGGTCGGGGTAGTTGGCAACAGGCAGGTTGACCCGGAACAACGTGCCGATCCAGACCGACCCGGACGGACCAGGTCGAACCAAACGGTTTCCTCGGGCGAAACGTGATTCTCGAACGAGTTCTCCGCCGAGTTCTCGGACAGACCAAGCGCTCGGCCGCCATCGGCATGGTCGTTGCCCCTTCCCTGGTTGTGGTCGCAAGAGCCAGACCGGTTTCACCGCGGCCAAAGTAGGGGGGGATGAAGATGCGGGGTTTGGGGAAAGCTGCGATCCTGGTGCTCGTACTGGCTCTGCCCGTGGCAGGATGCCAAGCTTTGCGCCCTGCGGATCGGCCCTGTGGAGCCAGAAAGGCCCCGGAGCGCCATGAAGTAGCACTGATTTTCAACCCAGAGCCTCTCGCAGTCGTACCTGAATCGATGGACCGCCGTCCATGGCCGAGCGCGACGGGCCCAAGGACCGGCGAGGAGGAAGTCGAATACACGGTGCAGATCTTCGATCGCCAGGGCTATCCTCTGCGCCCAGACCGCGACTACATCCGCCAGTTTCGCTCGACTCGATCAGGCGGGCGTTAGACCGACCTGCCCGGTTTCCGCATTCTGTGGAGCATATCCCGACTTGAGAGACCCGTTGAAGGCGCGGCGGGAATCCGCTAGGATGGACCGCTGTTAATTCTGGTCTGCAAGGCAGTTAGAGCCGTTCAACTCTGCTCGCCCAAAGCGGACAGGATCGCTCTGCGGCGACCTGTCATTACTGTAATTACATGCTGAACATCGGCTGCAAGTTTGGGGAAAGTCATGGCCACGGTTACCAAGAAGGAATTGATCGATCGCATTGCCGATGCACAGGGGCTGAAAAGAGTAACCGTCAAGCGCGTTGTTCAAGCCTTTCTTGATTCCATCGTGGAAGAACTGGGCAACGGAAACCGGCTGGAGTTCCGCGACTTTGGCGTCTTCGAGTGCCGCGTGCGTGCGGCGCGGGAGGCGCAGAACCCCAAGACGATGGAAAAAGTCCCAGTTCCCCCAAAGCGTACCGTGAAATTCAAGGTCGGGCGGGTCATGCGGTTGAAGCTGGACGAAAGACCGCCCTCCGTCGACGAGGCAACGGGGCTGACGCTGGAGGGCGCCTTGCCCCGGCGCGCCGCCACGCGCAATTCCCGAAACCGGGGCTGATCCACGCCCCCAAGCCGGAAACTACGTTCACTGACTTAATACGCTGGTTGGTTGTCGAAGCAGGGTGTCTCCGGCCGCGAGGGTGCGCGTCCCGGCGCCGGGATTCCCGCCTTTGCCGGGATGGCGAGGCGCGTTCCGCATGGGCCCCGCTCGGCGGGCATGACCCGCCCTTCGGAGCTGGGCAGGTCTGCGCGGGATGAAAGCCCGCGGCTCGCTCGGTCTATGTCCGGCCGTGGCATTGCTTGTACTTCTTGCCACTGCCGCAGGGGCAGGGGTCATTGCGTCCGACGCGGGGCTGCTCGCGACGGATGGTCTCGACCTTCTGCTCGACGTTCTGGGCGCGCATGGCTGATTCCTGGTCGCGAGCGGCGGCCGCGAAGCCGACGTTGGTGGCGTCGGCGTGCGAGAAGTTGACGGCGCCCCCGCTGGTTCCAGCGGTCGGTGACGCGGATCCCGGGGATCCGGGCATCTGGACCTTGAAGACCACGTCGGTAACGCGGTTGGCGATGCGGTTCCACATCTGGGTGAAGAGATCGCGGCCCTCGATGGCGTACTGGCTCTGGGGGTGGGTCTGATCGCCACCCATGGGTCGCTGCATGATGGCCGTCTTGAGGTGGTCCATCTCGAGCAGGTGGTCCTTCCAAGCCTGGTCGTAAATCCGCAAGAGAACGAATTGCTCGAGGCGGGTGAGCTCGAAGCGGAGCATTTCGCGGCCTTGTTCGAGGATGGCGCCGCGAAGGTCGCCGTCGCGGCGGGCGAACTGGGGTTCGTTCCAGGCGACGCCGAAACGCTCCCGAGCCCAGGCAATGGCTTCGTCGTCGGTCTTGCCGTGCACCTGCTCGTCGACTTCCTGCTCGAGCTTTCCCTCGTGAAAGGCGCGGGCGACGTCCAGCAGTTCGGTTCGAATCTCAGGCACCGGCTTCTGCTGAACCTGCTCGGGCGTCCAGTTCAAACGGTACTTGGCGTTGACCCAGCGGGCGAGGAACTCTGCGGCGACGGCATCCTCGGGCCGTGCTTCGCCGAAGGCGCGGTCCAGGGCCGCGTCGATGGGGTAGCTGATTTCGCGCTCGCGGTAACCGGCGCGAATGCGTTCACGGAGGAGGTTGCGAATATCATCGTTGGTCCGCTCGAGGAGCTCCTCGGATTGGAGCTCGATGGCGAACTTGTTGCGGGCCCACTCGGCCAAGGCCTCCTGCGGGTACTTGGGATCGAGATAAACAGCGATTCCGTCGAGATTGAGACCGTCGTAGTAGGTCTCGGCCGCCTCAATGAGGGCGTCCTCAATCTCCTGGGGCTGCATCTTGCGGAGCTGGTTCTGCGTGAAGGAGACCTTGTAGGCGCGTTGCGCCCAATGGAGCAGGCCGCTGATGTCCCACTTGTTCGGCGGATCCTCGGGGTCGATGTATTCGCCGATGACGGTGCCGATCTGCTCGTGGGCTTCGTCGCGGGCCTTGCGGCGAATGCTATCCTGGGCGGCCTCGATGTCGTCGATGTTCACGGCATCCTCGGCGATGGTGAGGTCGAGACGGGCACGGCACCACTCGACAATGCACTGCTGGGCGAATGTGCGCCCGAGGTACTGATCGACGGTGGTGTTGATGGTGTTGTCGATGATGCCGAAGATCAGTTCGGGAAGGTCGCGGCGTTCGAGAATGCGCTGACGGGCGGTGTAGAATTCCTTGCGCTGGAAGTCCATGGGTTCGTCCCATTCCAGCAGATGCTTGCGGGTGGCGAAGTTGCGTTCCTCGACCTTCCGCTGGGCGCGTTCGATACCCTTGTTGAGGCGCTTGTCCTCCAGGCTCGTGCCTTCGGTGAATCCGAGGCGCTCCATCATCTTGAGCATCCAGTCGGACATGAAGAGCTTGAGGAGATCGTCCTGGAGGGAGAGGGCGAAGCGGGATGAACCGGGGTCGCCCTGGCGTCCGGACCGGCCGCGGAGCTGATTGTCGATGCGCCGGGACTCGTGGCGCTCGGTACCGACGATGTGCAATCCGCAGGGGACGTTCAGCGAGCAGACCTTGCGCCCCAATTCGGGGAAGCGGGGATCGAGCTTGGGTTTGAAGCAGTGGGCACAATTCGTCTTGGGGTCATATTCCTCGCAGTTGATGCAGCACTTGGTGACGCCGGTGGGGTAGAGGGCGCCGGGACGGCTTCCGGCGGGGAGTTCCGCCGGTACCCTGCATTTCTCAAAGACGACGCCGGAACCGAGCTTGATGTCGGTTCCGCGACCAGCCATGTTCGTGGCGATGGTCACGTTGCCGTGGGCGAACTTGTCGGCGCCTTTCCGCGGGGGCGTCTGGAACCCGGCCTTGGCGACGATGTCGGCTTCGCGGGCGTGGTTCTTGGCGTTGAGCACTTCGTGCTCGATGCCATAGCGCTGCTCGAGGAGCTTGGAGAGTTTCTCGGAGTTCTCGACGCTGGTGGTGCCGACGAGGACGGGTCGGCCCCGGACCAGATCGCCCATCATCTCGTCGTAGGTCTCGAGCATGAAGCGAATGACCTCCCGGTCGCCGTACTCGGCCTTGTTGAAGTTCTTGAGGGCTTCGTCGATGCGCGACGTGTCGCGGTCGAGCTTGCGAAGAATGGGCTTGAGGGCGGTGAGGACATCGGCGATGAGAAAGGGATCGGCGGGTCGGCCGCGGCGGTGGATCTCGTGGATTTCCTCGACGATGGCCTCGAACTTCTGCTGCACCGTGCGGTACATCTTGTCGTTGTGGTCGATGCGGTTGACGGGGCGGTTGGTGGGTATGGCCACGACATCGAGCTTGTAGATCTTGTCGAATTCGGTGCCCTCGGTCATGGCGGTACCGGTCATACCCGCCTTGATGCGGTACAGCTTGATGAAGTTCTGGATGGTGATCGTGGCGAGGGTCTGCGTTTCCTCCTTGACGACGACGTGCTCCTTGGCCTCGACCGCCTGGTGCAGGCCGTCCGACCACTGCCGTCCGTGCATGAGACGACCGGTAAAGGTATCGACTATGATGATCTGGCCGTTCTGGACGACGTAGTCGGTGTCGCGGCGATAGACCTTGTGGGCGCGGAGGGCGTTCTCAATCAGGTGCGGCCATTCCATGTTGGCGCCGCTGTAGAGGCTGCCAATGTCGAGCAGCTCCTGGGCGATGGTGACACCGTCGTGGGTGAGCCCGGCCTGCTTGCGCTCGATCTGGATGATGAAGTAGCGGCGATACTGCTCGGCGGGCGGTAGCTGGAGGACGTTGGCCTCGTACATCTGGATGGCCTCGACGTGGTCGTCGGTGAGGAAATCCGGGCCGAGGGTAGCGCGGCGGCGGCCTCCTTTGCCCGAGGTAAACTCGATGACTTCCTCATCCTCGTCTTCATCTGTCGGGGCGACGATTTCCTCCGCGGGCTCATTCTTCTTTGACTTTCCACGTTCCTTGTAGCCGAGCACGTTCATGGCGTCGGTCAGCTTGGGAATGTTGTGGGTGTCGCCGTCGAACTTCGCGACGGTCTGCATGACCTTGCGGTCCCAGACGGCCTGGCGGCGGACGAGTTCCTCGGCGACCTTGTCGGCGCGGGGGTAGCGGGAGACGTCGTCCTGAGCGGAGCCGGAGATGATGAGGGGGGTCCGGGCTTCGTCGATGAGGATGGAATCGACTTCATCGACGACGACGTAGTCGAGGGGCCCCTGAACCTGGTCCTGGAGGCGCGATTTCATGTTGTCGCGTAGATAGTCGAATCCGAACTCGGCGTTGGTGCCGTAGGTGATGTCGCAGGCGTAGGCGCGGTGGCGGACGCCCTCCCGTCCGCCGGGGTCGACCTGGGCCTGGATATACCCGACGGAAATGCCGAGGAGCTCGAAGATGGGAAACGCGAACTCGGCGTCGCGCTTCACGAGGTAGTCGTTGACGGTGACGATGTGGACCTTGTGGCCGCAGAGGTTCTGAAGATAGGCCGCGAGGTGGCAGACGATGGTTTTTCCTTCGCCGGTGCGCATTTCGGCGATCTTACCCTCGGCGAGAACGCGTCCGCCGATGAGCTGGCAATCGAAATGGCGGTGGTTCTGGGCGCGGCGAGACGATTCGCGAAGGACGGCGAACGCTTCGGCGTAGATGCCGTCGCGGTCGTAGGCGTCAAGGGCCTTGGCGTAGCGCTTGCGGTACTCGTTCTTGTAGTACTCCTGCACTTGCTCGGTGGGCTTGAGTTCGCTCCACCAGGTGTGGTGGGGCTGCATGACGGCGGCGCAGCGCTCGCGGAGTTCGGCGGTGCGTTCGCGGAGATCACTGCTGCATTCGAAGCGAATTCGCTGTCGCGCAACGGGCTGCTCTTCGGCGGGGAGGGCGTCGATGCCATCGGCTGCGCAGCGTTCGGCGTATCGGGCGTCGAAGTTGCCGCGGATGTCGGATTCGCGCTCGGCGACGGGCGGAACCTGGCGGGCGTAGCCCTTGACCAGACGATCATTGCGGGAGCCGATGAGTTTACGGGGTAGATCGGTGACGGCTTTGAAGAAGCGCGAGGATGTTCCAAGAACGCTCATGGCGGAAAATTCCTGTCAGGGCGGCGCCGGCCGCGGAGTACGGTTGATGTTGAGTGCGCGCAGTTGATGTTTCGACGATAAGAGAGAACGCGGCGTTGTACAACGAGCGGTTACGGGCCGAACCGGCTGCCGATACGTGTGGGGCGGAGGAACCGGGCGAGGAAATGATCCTCCGGGGGGAGGACGCGGACGATGTTACCGTGGACGATGGCGGGGGGAGCCAGCTCCGCGGCCGGGGGCATCGTCACCGACCAATCGACGACAAAAACCGGTGCGAGGGAATGTGCGAGTGCTGCCTCACGGGCGCAGAACACGGCTGTGCCAGGTGTACCGGTCCAATGGATATCACCATCGAGCGCGGCGGCACCGGACAGGAGGGCCAGCAGGGAGCGAGCAACGATTGCGGTCATGGTCAGCCCCATGTGCCGCGTCCGTCGGGATTCGGGCACAGCACCTAGGAGGCGGATTATACACGGGTGCGAGGGAATGGAAACTACGGCCCCCGCCGACGGATGACCGCCGACGGGGGCAGGGGAGGATCAACAATTCTGCAACGCCGCCGGAGGGCGACTATCGACCGCCCAGCGGTGTGCGGCGGCGAGCCGCAAAACCAGCGAGTCCCAGCAGCGAGACGAAGAGGGCCGGCAGCATCCCGATGCCGCAGATACCCGATGGACGCACCGGACGGCCTGTCCCGCCGTTCTCGTTCTGGTTGTCGTTCGTGTTGGTATTGTCATTGACGGTCGGCGCCAGCGAGACCTCGATCAAAATGGGGCCGCGCGTGTTCGAGCCGCCGTTTCCATCCTCCACGGTCAACGAGAGCTCGTAGTCGCCGACTTGTGTAAAGGTGTAGGTGACCACGGCACCGCTGAGGTTCGCGACGATGGCGTCGTTCTGCGTGATCGTCCACGCGTAGGTGAGCGAGTCGCCGTCAGGATCGTAAGAGTTCTCGCCGTTGAACGTAAGGCGAAGCGGCGCCGCCCCGGAGCGCTTGCCGGAGCCGATGATCGCGACGGGGTCCTGGTTGCCCTGCTCGCCGGTGACTTCGACGGTCGTCACGGCGTCATCCGACGCGTTCTTGTTGTCGCGGACGGTGAGGCGCACCTGGTAGAACCCTGGTGTGTCGTACGCATGTTCCACGCGGACGCCGCGGCCAGTCGCGCCGTCGCCGAAGACCCAACGATAGGTCAGCGCGGCGCCCTCGGGATCGGCCGAGCCGCTGCCGTCGAATGTGAACGCCGTCCCGACCGGACCGCGTGACGGATTGACGGTTAGCGCGGCCTTGGGAGGTTGATTGGCACCCGGCGGCGGCTGGCCTGATCCGGCGACGGTGACTGTCCGGGTTGTCGAGGCCTTGTTGGGTGGCGTCTCGGCATCGGCGACGGTGAGCATGATCTGGTACACACCCGCCGCGGCGTAGGTATGCGCAGCCACGCGACCTGTGGCCGTACTGCCGTCGCCGAAACTCCATTCGTACGACGCAGGCGGACCTCCACCGGGGCGGTCGAAGGACAGCGACGCATCGGCGGTGAACTGCTCGCCGGCCACGGGCGGGTCGGGGTCAAGCGTGAAGATGGCGAACGGCGTCGAGGTGCCGGTGGCCGCCTGCGAGAGGCGTACATCGACACCCGGCCACGACGTCGAGGCGCCGCGTGCGTCGGTGAGGGTAGCGGTCACCTTGAAGACGGCCGAGGTCTGCCCGGAGGGGATCTTGAACAGGTGCGTGACGTTCCCGTTCGTCGTGCCGGCCGGGCCGGTCGGCGGATAGGGGCCGGCGGTCTGACCGTCACCGAAATTCCAGAGAATCGTGAACGCATCGCCATCCGGATCGAAAGAATTGATGGCGTTGAACGTCACTTCGTGGTTATCCGTACCATTGAGCGCCGTCGTGGTAATGACCGCGACAGGACGGGAGTTCCCCGCAAGGATCTTGACGGTGGCGGTGTTGGACTTGCCGCCCTCATCCGTGACGGTCAGCGAGGCAGTAAAGTCGCCCTGCGTCGTGTACGTGTGAGATACGGTGCTCAACTCGCCGGGAATGCCGGTTCCGACGGAAGTTCCGTCCCCGAACTGCCACGTGTAGATGAGGCGGTTATTGGGCGACTCGGCGTCGCTGGATTCCGTTCCGGAGAAGCTCACGACGAGTGGCAGCTTGCCACTGGAAGGCGTGGCGCGAATGACGGCCTTGGGCGAATTGTTGGGCAGAATGATGTCCACCGAGGATTCGCCGAATCGGCCGGAAACCGCGTCGGTCACGCGGAGCACGGCGGTGTACGTCCGGGCGCCGGTGTAGACGTGCTGAACGGTCGAGCCGGTGGCGGATGTTCCATCGCCGAAGTTCCACTGGTACTGGAGATCCCGCCCGTCCGGGTTGAAGGAATCCCGACCGTCAAAGGAAACGGCCTCGCCGCTCTTGGGCGTAAGCGGTGACGCTTTGATCACTGCGATCGGGTTCTCGCTGATTCGGCCGCCCACGATATTGACCGGCGCGCTCATGGCGGTCACGCCGGTCGTCGTGAAGACAAAAATGTCTCCCACGGTGAAGGGCGTGGAGCCGGCTTGGATGGTGAAGCGGACGGAATCGTCCGTCGAGGTATAGGGCTGGCCCGTTGTCGCGATATAACCGGCCGGCGGTGTTACGCCTTCGTCCGGCTCGATCTGCGTGACGGTGCTGGAAATCAACCAGGTGGAGCCATCGGTGGAGGTGCACTCGGCCTTCCACGTTTGCGATCGCGCCTCGCCATTGACCACCTTGTCGCTGACATAGGCGTGGTCGACGACGAGCGAGCCATTGCCCTCGTTGTTGCGCCCGGCGCGCGGCGTGGTGTAGGGTTCTTCGATTCCGTCAGAACCGATGCCCGGGACCAAGTGGGCAAAGATGAAGTACTGACCATCAGCCAAGCCGGTGATGTTCCACTGCCGACTGAGGTTGACGAATCCCGGAGTGGACTTGACGACGTCGCCGATGCGATTCGCGGCGGACTGGGTGAAATCGTCAACATCCTGGGAGAAATACAGGCGTATGGTCGTTCCGCCGTAGACGTCGGCGGCGCGGAAGCGAACCTGGTATTGCTTGTTGACGGAGGTTCCGCCGGGCGGATCGATAAACGACAGACTGGGGATGTTCGTCGGCTGCCAGTTGAAGATGACCGAGGCCGAACCATTTCCGTCCAGCGATACGTTGCGGACTTCCAAACCCGAGCAGGCGTTGAGGGTATACCAGCGGCTGGCGGGATTGGTGCTGCAATCGAAGACACGTTTGTTGGTGGAGCCCGGCCAGGGATCACCGGCATCGCCGTAGGGAGGATTGCCGGCTTCGAGGTCGCCCAAACCGTCCGCCTGGACAATGACGTAGTTAAAGCGGGTTCCATTCTGGGTGAGGAACGGCAGGGCTTCCGGATTGGAGCCGATGTCGGTGTGCAGAATCAGCATGCCGCTGGCGGGCATGTTGACGTCGAACCCACTCCCAACGGACCAGAAATAGAAGCGCTCGCCGGGCCGGCTGGGATTCTCAAAGAAGAGATAGCTATCGTCGCGGACGAACTCCGAACGTGGGAGCGTGACCGTGGTATCCACGCCGGGCGTCAGGACGGTAGTCAGATCGACCGGATCGATCCAACGTGTGCAGAACGACTCCTTCAGTGGCGGAATGGAATGAACCAGGGCGATTGGGACCCGACCCGAGCCCGCCATGATATCCCACCGGCCAATCGGGGTATTAATGACGACACCTGGTTCGTCCTTGTAGATGTCGTAGTCATACAGGTCGGGCCAGCCCTCCCATGTGTGGAGATACTCGTGGGCTGAATACGCGACCTGATAGGCGTTGGCCGCCCGCGCGTCATTCATCTCGATGACGAGGTCGTGGAAGAACAGGTTCCAATTGGTCCTCGAGCCTGTGCGGTCGGGGAACGAGTAATCGGAGCTGGGGTCCGCGTCTTCGTTGTGTATCGGGTAGTAACTCGGCGCACGGAGGAAGTCTCCTGATCCGTGCGAGTCCCTTGAAAGAAGTACGATGCCCGAAACGACGCCGACGGGTTCGATGAGTCTGGGAGGATTCACAAAGCCCGTTTCGTCATAAATGGGGTAGGCCGTGGGTACCAGATCTGCCGGCTTCCCCTGGCTGCATTCGATCTGGTTGAGAGAAACCGTGTCGATGTAGTCGTCGAAGTCGACGATGGGATCGAGTGCCTCGACAAGATCTTCGAGGATTCTCTGGCGGTTGAAGGGGTACTGCGTTTCGGTGCCTGGGATACGTCCCAATTCGATGAAGCTATCAACGAGGTAATTCTCGGATCCCTGCGGCCGAACCTCGCCCTGGTCGATGAGACCGTCGAGGTTGTAGTCGCGGAAGCCAAGGTTTTCGCCCTGCCCGCCCAGCGGGCCGGCGTAAGGGTGGAATCCGGCATTGCCATGGACCCAAACCTGCTGCCATTCCCAGTAGTCACCGGTGTTGAACGGCGCCTCGGTCCTCCAGGTCAGGACTTCCATGTTGAGCAGGTTACCGGCGTCATTGTCCAGCGTGCCGTTCGAGGAAAGGGCCAAGGGACCGGCGGCCCTGATCTGGCCGTCGCCGCCGCCCAAGACGGGATAGAGATCCTCACCGTAGATTTCCGTATTGAAGGGGGAGGTCACCTCGCCCAGGGCGAGATCGCCACCTCGGTGATACTTGGAGGACGGCAGATCGTCATATTCCACCCAGCCGTCGAATTGCTGGAGCTTGGATCCCACGCCGCCCTGCTCCTCCGGGAGAATGCGCGCCTGGCCGAAGGAATCCTCGTCGAAAATGCAGGTGACGAATTGGAGCTGCGTGTTGGCTCCGCCACCCGTCCAGCCCACGCCTTCACCGGTAAGCCCGCCACGATTGGCCTTGAAAAAGCGCCGCAGCTGGGCATCGTAACGCTCCCAGTGATTGATGGTGGAATTCCAGGCTGGAACACAGTTGTCGTGTGGGCAGCAGTCGGGATTGTCTTCCCCGCAGTAACGGTCCTTCCATGCTGTTGCTAACCAGGAAGGTCTTGGCGTTGATTTCATCACGGGAAGCGTTAGCGGAGCTTCTGCCACACAACTGAATTCCTCGTTCTCGCGGATGTCGCCGCGCGGCGGAATCCACATCTTGGTCGTGGTGGGGGGGGCGGTTTCATCGCCGGGCTCGAACCAGCGGTCCGGTGGGGTAAACTGGATGTGCCGGCGGTCGAGGTCCGGGCAGAAAAGCAGGGTTACGGTATTTTCGACGGGAAGGCAATCTCCCGCTCCTTCGCAATCGCCGATGTCCGGGTAGCGGCAGAAGCGGCTCGGATTGGCCTCGCACGTTCCGAGTACGGCGACTTCGCAGGCATCGCCGCTCGGACACTTGCATCCACCGAGACCCTTCAGCAAGGGATCGTGGCTTCCAAAAATGACCCGGCCGGTGGACATGGCGATGATGGAATCGGCGTCGCCGGGGTAGTTGTCGCGGATATATTTTTCGTTCTTTTCGCCGAGCGTCTTGGGAGCGTTCGGATTCATGGGCGGAGGGAAGATCGGCGTGGGATCCGTGGGATCGAGGCTCCGGCCGTAGATGGTGCGGACGAACGACTCGAAGGGTTCGACGACGTCGAGCTGGTTGTTGCCGTTTACGTCGTGGAACTCGCATCGGGGCGTTGTGGCACGGACGGCGGGCGTGCAGGAATCGGTCGGCGAGTTGCAGCAAAGCTCCCCGGTGCGACCCTCCTCGAATTGACATTCGTCGGGAATGCCGTCGGGTTCCCCATCGGAACATGATCCCTCTTCGTCGACGCCGGGCAGTCGGTCCGCGCTCTTCTGGGCGAGCTGCGTGCATCGACTGGCGTTGCGCTGGTACCAGTCCGTCTCGCGGCAGTCGTCGCGCTCACAGCCACCGGCGACATCGCACGTGTCGGGGATCAGGTTGCCGTTGCAATCCCTGACGGCTGCGCCGCGGGCGTCGGTCCATGTGGTTCCCGGGCAGGCCGTGTCCGGCTGGCCCATGGGGGAATCGACTGGGAATCCGGCACAGCCTGTCTGACCCGGCCCGTTCGGGCAGCAATCGGGATTGCCGTCATTGTCGGAGTCGGGAAGATAGATGCAGTTTCCCGTGTTGTTGGGGGTGCCGCTCCCGTCAAGGTCGAGCCAGGGGCCGAGCAGATCGGCACGACCGTCGCCATCGAAGTCCATGGCGTTCCTGGCCTCATCGAGGCCGTCCCACCGATCATCGCCGTCTATGTCCAGAAAACGGCCGCCGGGTCGCCAGACGTCAAAGCCGCCGTTCGCGGTCGTATCGTAGCTGCCCTCGGGGAACTCATTTGCGAACGGACCGTTGTCCTCGCCATTGGGATCGCCGTCGATGTCGATGCGCACCATGCCCTGACTGTTGTCAAATCTCTCGGGCTTTCCGTAGGAGAAAAGGATGTCTTGCAGGTCATTGAGGTCTTCGGCGTCCGAAGGCGTGGAGCCCTTGGGCTGGATTGGCCAGGGGAGCTCGATCCAATCGGTGACATCGCCGGTTACGGTCACATCGCCGTAGCTGATTTCCTTCCAGTAGTTCGCGAAGGAGCTGCCAGGACCGAAATAGGCCTGGTAGACGTCGGCAGGATTCTCGAGTGGAGGTTCGCCGGGAGGCACCTGGGCTGCGCCATGCTCCTTGGGAGAGTTGGCGAGCATGACGAGGAACTTCCGTTCCGCGGCATGGCTGCGCTGCGCCGTACCCCATGAAGCGCAAATGGCAAGAAGGACCAGAAGGATGAGCCTGCGGTTCGCACCGGTCAGCATCGTGCGTGTTGACATATTCTGTACTACTCCTGCTCTGGTTACCGCTCTTCCCGAATGAGGAAGCGGCATTGGTCCCTCTCGCGGTTGCTCGATGCCGGAAGAACCTGCACAGCGTTGGCGGCGCAGGACTTCGAGCCTGCCATCAGACGATTGCGGGTGCACACAGCGCAAGCGCAGTGCCTACGAAGGAGCCACATCGGGGGGATGGGATGGGGCGAACAGCGATGCGAGCCGAACCCCGTCCCGTCGGCCGAGCGGAGCACGCCGAGCGCGGTCACCACGACAACCCGCTGGCAATCGTATCGCCACCGTTAAGTGTCTGTCAACCAATATGATGCCCGGTTCGTCGTACTCGGACCGGCAGGCAGAATGTTATCGGATTTCGGGAATAATTCGCGCGGTGCGGTGCATGGCGCGAACCCACCCCGCGGGCGCATCGCAACCGCGCCCGGATCAAGGCGGCTCGGTGAAGTCCGCGTCACGGCGCGGCCGAACCATACACCAGATACGCCTCGCCCGCGTTCTGGACACCGATGTCGGTGTTGGGGTCGCGGCGCGGGTCAGCCAGGACGGATCCGATAAGAATGTCGCCGCGGCCGTCACCGTCGACATCGCCGGCCATGGAGAGCCCGAAGGAGCGTCCGCGGCCGACCTTGCCGTCGATTCCCCCTGCGGCGGAGTCGCCGGCGTCACCTCCGCCGATGCGGTCTCCGGCGCGGATGCCGGCGATCATGAATCCGCGAAGCTGAGCGGAGCCGAGCTGATCGATGCTGATGCTCATGTTGGCCGGCATCTGGCATTGCTCCCCGGCGGCACAGTCGGCACTGCTGGAGCAGGCGTCGCCGCTGGTCGTGCACGTGCGAATCTGATCGAGGCGGTTGCGGCTGGAAACCACGTAGACCAATCCCGCGGCCGTGAGGTCGTTGACGGTGTCTGAGGAGCCGTCGAAGTCGGCGTCGATGCCGGGTTCGGAGAGCACGTCGTCGGCGTCGGTGGGGTTGGGATCGAATCGCGGCGTTCCATTCGGGGCGGAGATGAGCAGGTCGTTCTTCCCGTCCCCGTCAACATCCCCCGCGTTGGCGACGTTGAATCCGAACCGGCCCGTGGTGTCGAGGGCGTTTCCGGTGATGCGCACGGCGCGCGGGCGGCCTTGGGCGTTTCGGGTGGTGAGGAGGGTCGTAAGGGAAATCCCGCCAGCCGGACTGACTAACTGGGGGTCACCAAAGACGACGATGATCTCGCCGATGCCTCCGCTGGCATTTGGACTGCCCACAACGAGATCGTTGAGCCCGTCTCCATTGAAATCCACGCCGGTGGTCAGGCTGGCACCAAATGCTGCAGTCGAGTTGCTAACAATGAGAACGCCAGCCAATCGTTCGGGATTGTTGGGATCGAGGGAGAGCTTCTCAAGTACGTAGTCGCCTTCGATAGCCGGCGAGCGGCGGAAAGCGATGTAGATGCGCCCATTGCCGTCGTTTGCAGTCGGCGCGCCAACGGCGATGTCATCTCTGCCGTCGCTGTTGAAGTCGTCGATGCCCACAATGTTGGTAATCCGATCGCCGGTGAATCCGGCAATACGGATGGCCTCGATGTTGGGGATGAGCGGAATCGGTCCACCGCAATGACTCGCTTCACCTACGATGTATTGATGAGGCTTCGGGGGGAATCTTCCGCCGCTCGCGGTCCACAGGCTGCGGAGTCCGAAGATGTAGGCGACGCCGGATTCAGCCGCGGTTTCCGATCCGAGTCCGTCGATTTCGCCGCCGGCTTCAGGGCCTCCTGCCGGTCCAAGCAAAATGCCCCGGGCGGTCCGGTTCGGCGATGATACGATAATGTCACCGGCCCCAGTTCCAGTGGCGTTACTTAGAGTCAGCGATGTCCCGAACTTGTCGCTAAGTCCGACACCGATGACGCGGGCGCCGAAAGGCTCGCGGGGACTGTTCGCAATGGAAGTGTTGTCATTGTTCGGATTGGGCAGGAACGCCGGGTAGAAACCGGACGTCCTCGTAAAGGTGGTAAATCCAGCCGGGTCGGTCGGGCCGTCCGGATCCTCGGCGAACGTATAAAGCCCCGGTGAGAAAGGTTCGCACGGACCGCCGAGCCCGCCGCAATAGGTCATTTCGATGGTCCCTAGGCACCCATTTCCCCAGAATGGCGCTGGTTCGGAACAGTCGGGAGTCCCTCCGTACAAATCGCGGCTGTAGACGTAAGTGGCGAAGTAATGCCGGGCGAGCGCGCTCACGAAGCCAAATCGATAATACTGCGTCGCATCCGAAGCACCACCGCTACTTGGTTGTGCGCAAGAGCCGGTGCACCCGTTCTGCGGTGGCGAGTAGATGTCTAAAACGGCAGCGCCCCAGACTTGCGCATCTGCGCGGTCTTCCGGCTCGCGCTGAGCACAGGTGACATCGAAATCCTGACCCACGAGATCGAGATTTATCGTGTTTTGTGTCGGCGTGCTCTGTCGAAAAATGCTGTTCTGGCTGCTGACGACCACCACGCCGCCGCGGAGGAATTGGTCTTCACGTTCGAGCGTCATGAGGCTGTGTGGGTCGACTACACCGTTCTGTTCGGGATCGACATTATGTCCGCGCGAAGCCGTGTCCGGGAAGCCGAAGACGAGTTCGTCACGACCGTCGCCATCCACATCGGGCAGCCGGGAAATGGAGCTCATTCCGTCGGTGTCGTTGGATTCCTGCGGCGTGCGCACGCCCGCGAAAGTAACACCCGGCAACAGCGTCGTACCGACGGAGTTGAGGTTGTAGCGGCCCTCGAGTTTCCTGGCTCCGCTCGCGCCGTAGAGTAAATAGGCTTCGCCAACGCCGACGCCTGTAGGATTCTGGAAGAAGGGCTTTCCGTAGCGGGCGCCGATTAGGAACTCGTCGCGATCGTCGTCATTCAGATCGCCAACAGGGCTGAAGCTCGTGCCCGCGTTGTCTTCGAAATTCACACCCTCGAAAATCGCGCCCTCGAAAGGCGGATTGGTCTGATCAAGTGCGCCGAGCCAGAGAACGCGCGGAAGCGATGTGACGCGGACGGGTAGTGGCGCGGAGACGACCAGGTCCGTCACCAGCGGATCGGTAAAGTCGATGCGGACATAGATGCGGAACAGCCCTGATGACGGGCTGGAGAACTCCGTCGAAGTCACGGTCAGTTCGGCGTCAGTGAGGATGGGAATCTCCGATCCGGTAGGGTTTCCGTCCATGTTCAGTCGGCGGGCGAAAACATCCACCGAGCCGGCCGATGGCGGTACGTTCGTCTGCCAGCGGACGGTTACCGTCTGGGCGTCCTCGCTGTCCCCGGTCGACGGTGCGATAGGCAGCAGCGTGTTCGGGGCGGTAACGGTCAGCGTCGCCTGGCGGACCACCCGGATGGTTCCCGGTGCATAGCTGGTGAGCGGAGACTGGCCCTGCTGACGGATGGTTGCGCCGACGTAGTACGTACCTTCGAGCAGGTCCGTGGGGAATGCGACAGAATCCCCGGTAACCGGCAGGCTGTCACCGTTGGGGACGAAATCGATGAATCCGTCGGCAATGGTCGAGTTGTTGTCATAGAACACCTCGACGAACGCGGACGTGGCCGGCTCTCCGAGTGCTGCTTCGAATCGGACGGTGTATCCCTCGTTGCGGAACAGCGTAACGCCGGCAGCGGGAGGAGCGGTCACGCGGATGGTCGGCGGCGACGTGGGCACAACCTCGACCACACGAATGACGGGACCGTTCGTGTTCGTGATGATCTTATCTTCCTCGCCCCGGGCAACGGTCCGAGCCACGGAGTCGCCGCTGTCGGTGGCGGAGATGCCCAGTTGATAATCGCCGGGGTTCAGGTCGTCGGTCGCGAGCGTGTAGGAGCCGACGTTGTTGCGTCCGGTGTTGAGCTCGGACCCGAGCTGGTCGGCCGGAACGTCGCGCGGGTCGGTATCGGAAAGCAGGAAGAGTCGCCACTGCGCGTCATCCTCCGGGTCGCCCACGTCGAACGAGACAAAAACGGACTCGCCCTGGAGGACTTCCGTGGGCGATTCGAGGGGCTGGATAAACATGGGATCGGGGGGGCCGAGTACCTGAATACGGCCGCGGCTCTTGATCTCGACGGGGCTGCCCGTTGGCGGCGTAACGACGAGGCCGACCTGGTAGCTGCCGACACCGGCGACGCCGGGATCGAACTGAAACGCCTGGTTGGTGCCCACATCGAGTCCCTGAGCGATGGTCACCCTCTCGCCTTCCTCGACGAGATTGGGCGGGGTTCCGATGACGGGAACGTAATAGGCCTCGACGTCGCTGGTCGCAGGGGCATTGCTGACGCTGTAGAGGATGGAAATAAAGGAGTCGAGGGCGGAAATCTGGCGATCCGTGCGGACGGAAATGATGTCGCCGGCGATGGTGCCCGAGCCGGTGCCGTTGTCATTGCCGTTGTTGTTGTCCGTGGGGACCGTTGGGCATCCCGCGGTCAGGAGGGCGATGGCAACGGGCAAGAAAAGGAGCGAGGAACGGCGCAGGTACGCGGTGGAACGGGTGAGAACTGACATCCGCAATGATCCTTAGAAAAAGGCCGGTCGACCAACAGGCATGGAACCTCTACCGGTGGCGACGGACCGGTACCGGAGCTACGAGGGCCGGTCTTGGGCATTCGAGCGGGCGGAGTCGAATCGGCCGACGCGCCCGCCACCGTCGGCCGGGCATTTATACGGGTGCCGTAAGAGGCATGTCAACCAAGGGCGCACCGGTTCCAGCGGCGGCGCCGGAGCAGTTGGTTAAGAGCGGCTGGTTGAGGTATCACAACCTGCGTGGCACGGAACTGCGGGAGATGTGAAGGTGGGAAAGCGCGCAACGCCCGGAGGAGCGCCGAATCGGATGACGTGGAAGGGGATCTTCCATTGCTCGGCTTGTGGCCCAGGTTGTCGGTTCTAGAATCTGTCCCCTGCGCGCTGTAGGGGTGATCCTGTCAACGATGCCTGGAGAACGACATTGACCACGCCGGTAAAGGGTCGGTCGGTGCTGGTTGTGGGTTTGGGCCGGTTCGGCGGCGGCGTCGGGGTGAGCCGGTGGCTCGTGGAGCAGGGAGCCCGAGTCTGCGTGACCGATCTGGCCCAGTCGGAGGACCTCGAGGCGTCCATCGAGGCGCTGGACGGACTGCCAATTGAGTGGCGGCTGGGCGGGCACGAGGGGATCAATCTGGCGGGGATTGATCTGGCTGTGATCAACCCCGCGGTGGACAAGCGGCGATCTTTGTTCTTCGCCGAGGTGGCGTCTCTGGGAATCACGTGGACGACGGAAATCAACCTGTTCTGCGAGCGGTGCCCGGCCCGCGTCATTGGTGTAACAGGTTCGTACGGGAAGAGTACAACCTGCGCCATGCTGGCAGAGGTTCTCAACCGCGCTGCGGAGGTACTTGGCCGAGCCGCCGGGCATGAGCGAGTCTTCCTCGGAGGGAATATCGGACAGTCGCTACTGAGTGACGTTGGACGGATGTGCGAGCGGGACATTGTTGTCCTGGAAATGTCCAGCGCGCAGCTCGAGGATTTGCCGCGTATCGCCTGGAGGCCGGCGCTCGCGGTGATCACAAACATTTATCCCCAGCATCTCGACCGCCACGGTACGTACGAGACGTATGCCCGGGCGAAGTTCAACATACTGGGGCCTGGAGACCAGCCTTTGATCGCGGGACCGTTGGCACCGCCCGCGGATGAGTGGCTGCGGGAGATTCGGCCCGAGGGCTGGGTCCGTCCGGCCGAGGTCGCCGAGGGCATGGCAGTGCCCACGCTCCAGGTACGCGGCGAGCACAATGCGGAAAACGCGCGGTTAGTACTGGCTGTTTCACGGGAGCTGGGTTTGCGCTATTCGCACGTGGCAAATGCGCTGAAAGAATTCCGGGGCTTGCCGCACCGTCTGGAGTTTGTCGGAATCCTGAACGGGGCGAGGGTCTACAACGATTCAAAATCGACCGCACCGGCCGCGACGCTGCGAGCGTTGCGAGCCATCGAGGGGCGAGTTGTGCTCCTGGTGGGTGGCAGGAGGAAGGATGTCGATTGGGGTGAGGTTGCCGGGGAGGCGTCCGGGCGGTGCCGACACGTCGTCTGTTTCGGGGAGGCCGGGGGCGAGATCGCGGAACGATTCGGGGAGGTGATGAGTTCCGCCAAAACCTCAATTCACAGGGTGCCAAATGTCGCTGCGGCGGTGGTGCGCGGGGGCGATCTCGTCGAGGAAGGGGACGCGCTGCTGTTTTCACCCGGCGCACAGAGTTTCGATGCGTACGCCAATTATGTGCAGCGCGGGGAGCACTTTACGGCGCTTGTTCGTGCGAAATGTGGCGGGGCTGCGGAAAGGGAGCGGATCGGGAAAGGAACGACATGAGACGCTCGAGAAGCTCCGGCGAGTGTAGGTCATTCTTGCCGAATCCGGGAAGCGCTCCGGCGGCCACGGCTTGTTGCTGGACGTCGGCGTAGTTGCTCACCAGCATGACCGGTGTGGATTCGGACTCTGCTGATGTCAATCGCGCGATCAGGTCGAGGCCTGACGCGCCGTCGAGATCGAAGATCCGGTTGACGAGGGTGAGGTCGGGGTGTAACTCCCGGTATCGGCTGACTGCTTCTTCAGTGGTATCGGCTGCGCGAATTTCCTTCGCACCGGCGCGTGCGAGCACGCCTGCGAGCGCGGCGTGGTCCGGAGCGCAGTGTCCCACAGTCAGAACAGATGGTCGGCTGGTCGGGTTACCTGGTGTTGCCATAAGATGGTCCGTTTCACGGGTTATAGGCCGCCGCTTCCTTGGCGTGAAGGGCCGGTACCTGGGATCAATGGAGACTCTGTCCGGTGCAAACGCGGGGAGGAAGCAAGGCGGGGACGAAGCGTGTTTCCGGGCGGCGATTCTGGAGCGGTAACGGCGTCTTGTTTCTGACCGGGGCGCTGGTTTTCATCCACATGGCCGGCTGCGGTTTCGAGCCGTACCTGGCGGGTCGCCTTGCGCTGAATTTCCAGCAGTCGCTGCTGGGGGGGAACGACGACATTGCCTGCGGCACATTCGATTCCTCGCCGTTCATTCCGGATTGTCCCCTTGGAACCGTCTGCTTCACGCAGGCATGTGACCAGCACGATATCTGCTACAGCACATGCGACACATCGAAACGGGAATGCGACCAGGCCTTCTTCGAAGACATGATTCGGACGTGCTCGCTGAGCATACCGGTTTCGAGTTCCGAGTTTGCAGCGTGCCGATGGACGGCGCTGATTTACTGGCTGGCCGTTGATCGACTGGGGCTGGATGCGTTCAACGAGACCCGGCGCGGCGTCTGTCCGCCCGACGGCGGCGACCTGCCGGAGATCCTGGGGGCGTGCTGCTTCCCGGGCGAGCCGCCGCTCTGCGGGGATCTGGTTTCATTCGTGGATTGTCCGGCCCAGGCGGTGTTTCTCAACGATCTGACCTGTGCCCAGCTCGATGATTTCTTCGGTGGCTGCCCCGTTCCGCCGAACGACGACTGCGAGGACGCGCAGTTGGTGTGTTTCGGCGATACTGCAGACGAGAATCTGGGCCGATGCGAGGGCGATGAGACCGAAGAACGCGGCGGGGGGGTTTGCAGCCTTTCGCGACAGGATTGCACGAACGGGCGGGCTTGCCTGCCGGTGCAGGGCCGGGCTTATCGTTGCACGGCCACGACCGATAATCGGCTGGCGTCGACGGATGGCCCGGAGGGCGATGCGTCATGCTTCACGTCTGAATCGTCGAGCTTCCAGCACGATGTCTGGTACACGTACCTGGCGCCGTGCAGCGGGCGTATGGTGATCCGTATGTGTGATGCGATTACCTACGATTCGATGCTGGCCGTGTACGGGTCGAACCAGCCGGACGGGACGTGCACCTGTCCTTCCGATAACACACTGCTACTGGGCTGCAATGACGATTTCTGCGGGTTCGCAGCGACAACTTCCGGCGTTTCCGTGGAACATGTCGAGGGCGGCGCCTGCTATACCATTCGTGTGGGGAGTTGGGCGATGACGGGTTCGCCCGAAGCAGCCCAGCGGGGCGTCAGCGAGATCGACATCGGCGTTTTCTGCGATTCGGACGCAGATACGGATGGTGCAGAAAACAAGGGTGTGGATTCGGTGGTTCGCACAGCGAAGTAGGCGTTCGGTTCCGGGGCACTGGTGTTTCCAAGCCGGACCGGCCAGGACGACATGCGCCGTATACTGCTATTGTTCCTGACGCTCTCGGCGGCTGGTGTGGCTGTGCTGGCCACCGCCGGAGAGGTACTGCCGGTTTTCCAATTCTATCGGGTCTCGGACCACATCCACGGCTATCTGCTATTCCGCGAGGGGTTGATTCGCTTCTATTGGTATCGATGCCCGGATCCCGTCTGGTTCGATATTGACGACGACCTTCGACGCGTGGTCGTGCACCGCGTCTCCGACGGAGAGGTCTGCCTGCGACTTCAGCATGTGCCGATGGGGAGAATTGCCGCCAATGCATTCGTTGCACAGGAGTACAAACCCCGGCGGGGGTCGGTGGCGTCGCCCGTGAAGATCGTCGGCGCGCGAATGCAGCCCGCCCTGCCCGTGGCGTTGCTGGCGGCGTACCCGCTCTGGCGATTCGGGCGAGACCGATGGCGTCGCTGGCGTATCCGTCCGGGACACTGCAAGAACTGCCTGTACGATCTGACAGGGAACATTACCGGTCGTTGTCCGGAATGCGGTACGGAATTCGATCCGCAGGAATACGGGATTGCGATCGCCGACGAATCTCACCCCGACCGCTTCGCGATGCCTCCACCGCATCACCGAACCTGATGGGCTTTTTGTGCAATTGACCACGAAGCAATTATGATGGCCCCATGGCGCTGATCGTGCAGAAATTCGGCGGGACGAGCCTGGCGACGGCGGAGCGCATTCACCGCGCCGCCCGGCGCGCGATCCGGGCGAAGCTGGAAGGTCGGCGCGTCGTGCTGGTGGTCTCGGCGATGGGGGATACGACGGATCGCCTGATCAGGCTTGCTCAGGATGTCTGCTCGAATCCGCCGAAGCGCGAGCTGGACATGCTCATGACCACCGGAGAGCAGGTATCCATCGCCCTGGTGGCGATGGCCATCGACGCGGCGGGTCATGAGGCCATCAGCCTCACCGCCAGCCAACTCGGGCTGGTGACGGATAGCGTGCACACCAAGGCGCGAATTCAGCGGATCAGCCGGGACCGGATCGATCGCGAACTGGACGCCGGACGTATCGTCATTATCGCCGGGTTTCAGGGCATTGATGCCACCGGGGAGATTACGACCCTGGGGCGCGGGGCTTCGGATACGACCGCCGCGGCGCTCGCGGCCGTGCTCGGCGCGGATGTGTGCGAGATCTACACCGACGTGGACGGTATCTACACGGCCGACCCGCGCCTGGTGCCGCGGGCGCGGAAGATCGAGCAAATCGGATATGACTCGATGCTGGAGCTGGCGGCGACGGGCGCGCAGGTGATGCACTCGCGGTCCATCGAGTTCGCGAAGAAGTTCAATGTGCCGATTCACGTGCGTAGTTCGCTGACCGACGCACCGGGGACCATGATCATGGATTCAAGCAAGGGCATGGAATCGATCGCGGTGAAGGGCGTGTCCATCAAGCGCGACCTGGCGGTGATCTCGATGCAGGACGTTCCGAACCAGGCGGGCGTGGCGGCGCGAATTTTCGCGGAGGTGGCCCGGGCCCATCTACTGGTGGATGACATCGTGCAGAGCATCTCCGATGGCGGGAAACTCGCGAACCTGAGTTTCTCGACCAACGCGGACGACGCCTTCGAGGCGCAGGCGGTGTGCGAGCGCCTGGCTGCGGAACTGGGCATCGGTCGCGTGGAAGTGGATCGAAACGCCTGCAAGATCTCGGCGGTGGGCGTGGGCGTGCGCTCGCATGCCGAGCTGGCCGCGACGATGTTCGAGACGCTCTCGCACGAGAAGGTCAACATCGAGAACATTTCCACAAGCGAGATCGTGCTGAGCTGCATCGTGCGTAGCGAGGATGGTCCGCGGGCGCTGCGGGCATTGCACGATGCGTTCGGACTGGGAGAGGGGGGCTCGGCGTAAGCTCGCAATAGTTGAGTCGCGGGATGCGCTTCGACTGGTCAGCGGCGACGGGCGAGTGTTCATCAGGTTGGTGAGAGAACAGCGTGGGCCGTCGAAGCCGGCGAAAGGTCGTTCCCCCGACGATTCAATTGCCACGCCGCTGGCGCCGGGCCGGTTTCGGGACACTGCTGCTCGCCTTCCTGGCGTTGCTCGCCATCTGGGATCGCGCTACTTACCGCCCCGCCGGTGGCGATGACCACTCCTGCTATGACGGCCAGTCGTTCCGCGTGGTTCATGTCGTTGACGGCGATACGTTCGACATTGATGCGCCGGACGGCGATCACGATCGGACCCGCATCCGGCTCTGGGGCGTCGATACGCCGGAGGTTGCCCATGGTGGCCGTCCGGCCATGTTCCACGGGGATGAGGCGTCTCGCTTCGCGAAAGAGTCGCTTGGGGGACGGAACGTCGTTGTCGCCCTGGCGCCGAATCGGACGCGGGACCGATACGGCCGGCTGCTGGCGTTTGTCTACCTGGAGCCGGGGGGGACGATGTTCAATGAGTTGCTCATTGAGGAGGGGCATGCCTACGCGGACCTCCGCTTTCGCCATCCCTACGACGACCGGTTTGAAGTGTTGGAGAAGCGTGCCCGCGCGGCGAAGCGTGGTCTCTGGGCCGAGGTCACGCCGGGGCAGATGCCACCGTGGCGGCAGCAGATGGATGGGCGCCGTTCGGGTCGGTGATACGCAATTCACAGCCTGTGGGAATAAGCGGTTGGCTGTGCGGCGTTGGTTCGTTAGCATGCTGGCCACCTGATGTGATCATTGCGCGAGACATTGCGACGATGTGTTCGCTGCGGCGTGCCGAGAGGAATGCCGCAGAATCCGTTGGTTCAGGGAGCGATCGATGAGCAGGCCAAAGGAACAGTGGGCGTCGCGCATCGGCGTGGTGCTGGCGGTCGCGGGGTCGGCCGTGGGACTGGGCAATTTCCTGCGGTTTCCGGGTACGGCGGCGAGCAACGGCGGCGGGGCGTTCATGATCCCGTATTTCTGCGCGCTGATCTTCCTGGGCATTCCGATCTGCTGGGCCGAGTGGACGATGGGGAAATACGGCGGGCAGTTCGGGTTCAATTCTTGCCCGGCGATCTTCGGCCTGCTCGGGCGACGGTCCATCTGGCGGTACCTGGGGGTGCTGGGGCTGCTCATTCCTGTCCTCATCTACATGTACTACGTGCTGATCGAGTCGTGGTGCATGGGCTATGCGGTGATGTTCCTGACCGGGTCGATCGACCTGGGCACCGATCCGAGCCTATATGCACAGCGTGCGGAGGATTTCTTCAACTCATTCACGGGGGCGAACCAGGACGGGCTGATGCTGAACGGCCAGATTCACATCAGCGTCGTGGTCTGGATCATTGTATTCAGCATCAATTTCTTTCTGATTTTTCGAGGCCTATCGAAAGGCATCGAGCGATTTTGCATGTTTGCCATGCCGCTCATGGCGATCTGTGCGTTTGCCGTGCTTCTGCGGGTGCTGACGTTGGGCACGCCGAACCCGGAGTTCCCGGACCAGAATGTCATCAACGGGCTGGGGTTCATGTGGAACCCCAAGGCGGTGGATGCGCAGCACGGGTGGTGGTACGCCCTGGCCAAACCGCAGGTCTGGCTGGCAGCGGCGGGGCAAATCTTTTTCAGCCTTTCTGTGGGATTCGGGGTGATCATCAACTATTCCAGTTACCTCAAACGAAAGGACGACGTGGTGCTCTCCGGGTTGACCGCATCGTCCACCAACGAATTTTTCGAGGTATGCCTTGGCGGACTGATCACGATTCCGGCGGCGTTTGTATTCCTCGGTCTGATCGGTGCGCAGAAAACGGGAACGTTCGATCTGGGTTTCAAGACACTACCGATTGTCTTTGAGTACATGCCCGCGGGACGCCTGTTCGGGTTCCTCTTCTTCTTCATGTTGTTTCTTGCGGCGATCACGAGCTCGCTCTCGATGCTTCAGCCGGCCATCGCGTTTCTGGAGGAGGCGCTCAACATCGGCCGGAAGATGTCGGTCACCCTGCTTGGGTTAATTACGGGGCTTGGTTCCCTTTTCGTGATCTTCTTCAGCAAAAACCTCGTGGCGCTTTCCACACTGGACGACTGGGTGGGTACCGTGATCATTGTCGTACTCGCGACCGTGCAGACGGTGCTCTTCGCGTGGGTGTTCGGTGCCAAGCGCGGGCGGATCTTCGCGCATGAGGGGGCCCAGATGCGCATGCCGCGCGGGTTCGTGTTCATGATCCGCTACGTGACCCCGCTGTACCTGTTCTTTGTGCTGGGCATGTGGTGCTATCAGGATCTGCCCGGCAAGATCGATTTCATCAAGGAGGAGCCCGCAGCGTTGCTTTCCATCGGGCTGATCGTGGTCGTGGCTGTATTCCTCCTGGTGATGATCAAGCTGGCCGGGCCGCGCTGGCAGGCGGAAACGCGCGACAAGAGTGCTTTCCGCCGAGAGCGGCCGGGCAGCGTCCCCGTGGGAGAACTCGCATGACGCCGGCCGGCTGGGTTTTCATGATCTGTTCGCTGACCTTCGTGGTGTCGCTGATCAGCTTCTGCTTTTACAGTGTGTTGACGCGCCCGTCCTCTTCAGAGGATCTGCACTCGCCGGTGAATATCGACACACATGACGAAGACACATAGGCGCAGCGCAAGAGCGGCGTGGGTCCGGGCGCCCAAGTTACGCGGTCGCTACTGCGGTGCGCAATGTCCGTTCTGCTCAAACTGGGTGATCTTGTTCAGGCGGCGCTCGTGGCGGCCGCCTTCGTAATCGGTGCGCAGCCAGATGTCGACCACGCGGCGGGTGAGCTCCTCGCCGATGAGGTCGGAGGGAAGGCAGAGAATGTTGGCGTTGTTGTGCCGACGGGAAAGTTCCGCAGTGAGCTCATCGTGGCACAGGGCGGCACGGATCCCATGGACCTTGTTGGCCACCATGGACATGCCGATGCCCGTGCCGCAAAGGAGGATACCGCGATCTGACTGGCCCTGGGCGACGGACTTGGCGCCATTGAAGCCTGTGTCGGGATAGTCGCAGCTCTCCGTGTTCTCGCAGCCGAAATCGGTGACATCGTGCCCGGCCTTTTGAAGATAGGCCTTGATCAATTCCTTGGCGCGAAATCCGCGGTGGTCGCAAGCCAGAGCGATTCTCATGGTTCGATTTCCTCCAGCCGGGCACGGAGGCCCTGCTCAAGAATCTCCGCGCACTGCTCGTAATCCTGCGCGGTTCCTCCGATGGGGTCTTCGACGTCGCGATCGTGCAGCAGAAGCGCCACGCGATCGGCACTGCCGGGCTCCAGGGAGTTGACGGCATCGCGGTGGGCGGCAGTCATGGTGAAGCAATGGTCCGCCTGCCGCACCTGGTCGGCCGTGAGCAGCGTGGACACATGATCGTGCAGGTCGATCCCGCGCTCGAGCATGACCTCAATAGCGAACTCGGCTGCGCCGCCGCCGCCACCGGCCGTACCCGCCGATGATACCAGAACGCCGTGATCGGACAATTGCTCCATCGAGCAGCCCAGGCGTTCCGCGAGGAACTTCCGGGCAAGGGCGGCCGCCATCGGGCTGCGGCAGGTGTTCCCGGTGCAGACGAAGAGCAGGCGCAGCACGGCCATCCTTTGCACGGTACCGGCGTCCAGAACGCCTTCGCGAACGACCTCGAGCTGGCGTCCGCTGATACGAACGATGGTGGAGGGCTTGTTGTAGCGTGTCGGTCCTGTTCCGACGGCGAGGTCGACGGAGTCTCCAAGTGACTTCACCGCGGCCTCGAGTGTCGTCGGAGGGGACTCACCCGCGTGGTTGGCGCTGGACGCCACGACGGGACCACCCGCGGCGCGGAGCATGGCCAGAGCAAAGCGTTCGTCGGGACATCGCAGTCCCACGGCGCCGTTGTAGTAGACCGCGTCGAGCATGTTTGGGTCGAGTCGCCTGGCGATCGGGGCCGCCTCGGGATGAGGTTCGGGAAGAATGAGCGTAAGCGGTCCGGGCCAGGCCTTGCGAATGAGCCTTCTTGCGCGGCCGGAAATGCGGGGGACAAACTCAGATGCCGTCTCTTTGTCGCCAAGATGGACGGTAAACGCCTGATCGGCTGATCGCCCTTTGACCTCACGCAGTTTCGTGAGGGCAGCCGGGGTTACGCGGGCGGCAACGCCGTAGACGGTCTCCGTGGGGAAGATGACCAGGCCGTCGTTGTCGAGAACCTCGGCGGCACGTCTGGCCGCCGCGGTCGCGTCGTCACCGGCATCAAGTCGGATTTCCTTCGCGGCCATGGCCTGCTCCCGAACACCTGCGAATTGCGTGAGCCGCATATCCGGCGGCAACCAGTTGCGATAACCCTAGGAGCGTGGGCGATACTGTCAAGGAGTGGTCCGTGGCGGCTTGTGTCCGTACGGTGCTCGTGGATTCGAGCCGGTTGGGATAGAATCGCGGTCATGAACTTCCAAACACTGATATCCGTCGACGAGCTCAAGGCGCATCTCGGCGATCCGCAGGTGGCGATTGTTGACTGCCGATTCGCGCTGGACGACAAGCAGGCAGGTCGCCGGGCGTATCTCGAAGCGCACGTTTCCGGAGCGGTGTACGCGCACCTGGACGACGACCTCGCGGCACCCGTGATCGCCGGACGCACAGGACGGCACCCGCTGCCAAAGATCGAGGAGTTCGTGCGACGGCTGTCGCAGTGGGGTATCGACGATCGTGTGCAGGTCGTGGCCTACGACAACGCAGGCGGGGCGTTTGCGGCCCGGATGTGGTGGATGCTCCGCTGGCTGGGGCACGATGCGGCCGCCGTGTTGGATGGCGGTTGGAAGGCGTGGGTCGAAGCAGGCGGATCGATTGCTTCGGGAAATGAAGAACGGCCGACACGCCATTTCACGGCGCGAGCGCGGGCGGATCGGGCCGTGGCCACAGAGGAAGTTCTATCGCAGCTAAACGACAGCCGGTTGTTTCTCGTTGATTCCCGCGCGGCGGAGCGGTATCGCGGGGAAGTCGAACCGCTTGATCCTGTGGCGGGGCACATTCCCGGCGCGGTGAATCTGCCGTACGGAGAGAACCTCGCGGCCGACGGTCGATTCAAGAGCCGGGCAGAGCTTTGCCAACGTTTCGAAAAGGCCCTTGGACCGCGCGATGCCGGAAACGTCGCGTTCTATTGCGGTTCTGGCGTGACCGCATGCCACAACATCCTGGCATTTGCCCACGCGGGGCTCGGCGATGCGTTGCTCTATCCGGGTTCGTGGAGCGAGTGGGTGGCGGACGGGACGAGGCCGGTGGAAACCGGCGAGCACCGGTCCCCGCAGGGAAAGTAGGTGCCACCGCAAAATCTGGGTCTTGTCGACTTTGGTAGCCGAGCGGTCTTCTGGTAACTTGATTCGGTGACGGGGCGTGGCGCAGCCCGGTAGCGCGCTTGGTTTGGGACCAAGAGGCCGCGGGTTCGAATCCCGCCGCCCCGAGTGCGATTTTGCTCGAAAATCCCTATTTTTATAGGTTGAACTCGTGTTTCGAGCCTTAACTGATTTGTTCGGCTTATGGTCGGAAATGGACTCAAATGGACACGGTTGGCCAGAGCTTAATGCAACGGGGCGTGCAACATTTTTCCGCCGCCCGGTTTTGCCCTTCTGCGCGTGCGCTTGGTTTTCCGATGCAACCGAGCGCCCGTCCGTGCCTGTCGCCTGGAGCCGTTCCGGCTCCGCCTCGGCCTTCGGCTTCGGGGGTGTGATGTCCGGCAGCTTGCCGATCTCCGCCCACAAGTCGAGCAGTCGGAAGTCCGAATAGTGCTTCATCGTCACACCCGAGGGCGAGTGCCGGGCCAGCCGGACCCGGGCCCGCTCATCCACGCCGTGCAGCATCAGCCACGTGCAGTACGTTGTGCGCAGTGCATGGCGGTCAATAGCTCGGCCGTGGTCATCGCGGATCGGGATCCCCGCGCGTTCCAGGTCGCCTTTCAGGTGCAGCTTCTTGCCGTCCCGCATGTAGTCGCGTCCCGTGAGCGTAGCGCAGCGGGGCACCGTCGGGATTACCTTGTCCGTTGGCTTCGCTCCCTTGGACTTGGCGTCTTTCAGAGCCTTGCCCAGGGCCGGATGGATGGGCAGCTCGTCGGCTCGGCCTGCCTTCGTTGTTTCCGCCCGGAGTGAGATCGCCGGACGTTTGCCACCTAGTTCAACGTCCCGCCACTCCAGGGCCGCGATCTCGCCCGCCCGCAGGCCGGTGTACAGGGCGAGCGTGTAGAAGAGCCTACGCGGCTCGGACGCGCCCAGGAGCTGCTTTGCTTCATCGATGGTGAGGGCCCGGCGCTTCCGGCGAATATCGCCGCGGGCCTCGGCGCGTTTCACGCGGGCGACAGGGTTTCGTGCGGTCAGCTCCACCGTGGTCATCGCCCATTCGCCTAGGCCGTACATGATCGAGCGGTACTCGTTGACCGTCTTCGGGGCCTTGCCGCGGTCCGCCAGCTTGCCGAGGGCCTTGCTCACCCGCTCCGTGGTGAACTCTGCCAGACGGCCGATTTCGCCTTCGTCGATGAACCACTTGCCGACAGCGAGCACTTGCCGGACGTATGCCCGGGAGCGTCGCCGCTGACGAATGGTCTGCACGTAGCGGGCGACGATTGTGCGGAAGGACATCGAGGCGGCTTCCACCTGGGGATCGACCAGACCGGCGGCCTCGCGTTCCACGCGCTTGAGGATCTGCCGGAGCAGGGAGTCCGCCACGTCAACGTCGGTCACCTTGTTGCCGGTGGCCAGCCGGAGCACGTGGCACTGCGGCTTGCCTTTCGCATCGCGGTACCGGGCCCAGTAGAACTGCGTCTGCACGGTCACCTTGCGCCCGTTGACAATGCGGGTCACCGTCGGGCGAAACACCGTCCCTTTTGAGCGTCGCCGCGTGCGTCGTCTTGCTTTTGCCATTGCTCTGCTCTCCCTCTGTCCCACGCGCTGGGATTGGCGAGCGTACGGCGCCGACCGTGCGGCCCGCCTTCCTCGCCTTCCGGCCGCAGAGACGGCCGTGAATATTCATGTCCTTATTGCCCGTCCGCCGCTGCGGGCGGTTGTCACCGGTTCCTGTCCTCTACGATCAGCGGCTTGCCCTCGGCGTCAAACAGGTCCAGAACGGTCACTTCCACGATGAAGTCGCTTCGCTCATCGAAGGGGATCTTCGTCCGCCATTCCGAATCGAACTGCCTGGTAAGGTGCCATTCGACTAGTTCCCCGGGCTCGACGCCGCCGGGTATCTCATAGGAAAATCTGCCCTCGAACCAAGGTACCGCTCGCCCGGGGCTTTTGATGACGCAATCGAACCGCACCTTCGAGATCGGAACGGCCGTGTTGTTCTCGACTTCGAGGTCCAAGACTACGTCGTTGAAAATACCGTCACTGCGGCGAACGGATGCCCGCAGCACACGGAGCTGATTCGAGGTCGAATCAGGTGCAGGCGGAGGCTGTTCTGTCTGCGCGGGCTCGAGCTCGGCGACTCTTGCCTCCAGGAGCGCGACCTGTGCGTTGCATTCGCCGAGTCGGTTCGCTTGCTCTTCCAGTCTGGCGGAGGTTGCCGTGCACGTTTGGAGCTTGTCCAGGGCACGCGCCTTTTCGTTGGTGCACTGCTTCAGCCCTGCTTCCGCTTCGCCTTGCTTCAAGGTCGCGCTGTTGAGCGCAGCCTCGCATTCGACGAATTGATCCTTCGATCGCCCTTCCACAAACAGAAGCCCGATCAGGAATCCGAAGACAAGGCCGATCACTCCCGCGATACCCACGGGCAGGAGTAGGCCGGACCGTTGCTTTGTTTCATCCGCCATTCACGGGCTCCCTCTTGCAGCCTCTGGGTTGGCCGATCGCTTCGACGTCGGCGCCTCGGCAGGCGATTCTCGCGTTTCCCCGTCCCGGATGTCTTCCCGCCTGCCGATCGTCGCTCCTGGGCCAACGTAGCGGCTTCGTTTCATTCGAACAGCTCGTCACTGGCCCGGAGGTCGCCCGACTTGGAGACCAGCTCAAGCGTCCGCAGCTTTCCAAGGTAGGTTCCGAATGTCCCCGACGCAGCGGAAAGGCCTGCGCGTTCGGCGGCTTCCTCGCGGGCGAGCGAAGCCGGGTAGGCTTCACAAACCACGTCGAAGAGGCGTCTGATTCCACTCTGCCCGAGCCGCTGTTGCCAGTAGGCGCGCAAAGCGGGGCCGGTGGGCAGCGGCTCGAATTCGCCTAGGGTAGTGATTCCTGCGTTGGTCGCGCGCAGCTCGCCCCGACTGCCTTCGATCAGGCCCTCCGCTCGCAATTGGCCGAGATACGTTCCGAACGTGCCGCTCGAGGCGGACAGACCCGTTAGGAGGGACATCTTGCGATCGCTCATCGCTCCGAATTGGGCCAAAGCGGAGAGCATGCGTTGCTTACCTCCGCCGAGCCGACCATTTTCGTGAGCCCGGGAAGATGGTGCGGCATCGGGTGCCGTCGTCGGCGTGGCCGGACGGGATCGCGGACGATGCCGCGCCGCTGGACCATTCCTCACCGGCGGGACTTCCGGAGCCGCGGCCCGGGCCAGCTCGGCCATGACGCCATCGAGTACGGAGCGAATCGCCACCGTCGCTGTCTTCCGGCCGGCGTCGAATCCTCTCCGATAGCCGGCGGCTTCTGCGGCCGTGAGTGCGGATTCATCCGGTGCGGACGTCTCCGGTCGGCACCGAAGCTCCGCCTCGAGTGCCGCAATGCGTTTTCGCAGCTTCGCAGGGTCGGAGGCCTCTGCTGCCTGGATGGACTGCGACAGTTGCCCGCGCAGTTTCTCGAGGTCGACGGGCGACCAGTGCTTCGGCTCCGCCCGCTTGCGGCCGAGTTTCGGCGTCGATGAGGAGTCGAAGGTCCGCTTCGTGCGGATCGCCACGCGGGCGAACGTGTCGCCACTCCAGAACCAAGCCTCGCCCGTAGGCAGGGTCGGCAGCGATTCCCAGAAGTCCCGCACGTGCTCCGGCGCGTCGTGCACGTCGACCCAGGCGCGGACCGCGTCCTTGTCCTGCGGCCCCTTGGTTCGGACACAGACCAAGCACTCGGTCTGTGTCAGCACGTCCTTGTTAATCGCTGCCGAACGTTGCGTGATGAGCGTCACGCCGATACCCCGGGCGCGGCCGCGCCGCACCAAGTCATCGACGGCGCCCATGCACCGGGCCGAAGAGGCCTGCACCCGCTGTGGACAGAAGGCATCAGCTTCGTCGATCATCAGGTGGAGTGCGTCGCGGTTCTTCTGGTAGAGCCGCTCGGCGAAATCCGCAACGAATTGCCGCTGCGCGGTCTTGCTCAAGTGCCCGACGGACAGAACCGCGTTGATGCGATGGTCAATGATGGCGTCGGCGATCTGCCGGCCGTCGGCGCCGGTCACGGGCACGTCCTGGCGATCTCCACCGAACACTACAACCGGGTAACCTTCGCGCTTCCCGTCGGCAGAGGCGCGGAGCCCCCACCAGACATCGAGCGGATCGAGGATTACCACGTGCTGTTTCGCGGCGAGCATTTCCTCGGCGAGGACGCCGGCGATATACGTCTTGCCGGCGCCTCGCTTGCCAAGGATGGAGATCGTGTCCGTGGCCGCCTCGTCGGGCAGCTCGAACCAGCGGGATCCACACTTACCAAGTCGTAGCGACATATTGCGTCAGCTTTCTCCGACGGCCTCATTCCATCGCCGGATCAGCTCGTGGTTGCCTTCGAGCCGCATGGGATAATCTGCCGGCCGGCGGACGCCGGGTATTCCGTCGACGATCAGCACGGGCGATCCGTTGCGGACGGTGAGCGTACCCGTGAGCAGTCCGCCCGGTAGGCCGACGCGGACCCGAGCATCGGCTTCAGGGGTCACGATGCCACCGCCTTTCCGGCGGCTGCAAAACCGCGTCGAAACTCCCTCAAAACCGACCCCACGGGATCCGTCGCCACGTAGCCGTTGGCCACTGCCCAGAGGTAGAACGCGCCGATCGCGGCCAGGCGGGCTTCCAATGTCCGCTGGCAAACAGCCACCCGCTGATCTTCCAGGTAGCCCCGGATTGCGGCCGGCGTCGCCCGCTCCAGAGGGCCAACGCCCTCGCGAAGATGTTGAAGGCAATAGACATACCGTTGAACCATACGGGCCGGTTTGCCACGTTCCACCGCAAGGAAATCAGCGAACCGCTTGAGCAGGTTGCCCCGGCGGCGGAGCACTTTGGACGTCGGCGGGCTCTGGGCACGCTTAAAGGCCTTGGTGTAGGCATCGAACCGCCGGCGGGCGGCCACGCAAGTGTATCGCTGCGTCGTGGCGATGCTCACGTGCCCGAGCAGCTCCTGGACGAAGCGAAGATCGGCGCCGCCGTCCAGGATGTGCGTTGCAAAGGCATGTCGCAGCGCGTGGGGAGTTACCTCGCGGATCCCCACCGCACGGCACCGTGCGGCAAGCATTCGGCGGATGGAGCGGGCGTCAATCTGATCGCCGGAGCGGTTCAGAAACACCGGTCCCGCTTCGCGGTCGCCGAGGTACTGTTTGAGCAGCTCGAGGGCCTGCGACCCCACGGGGCACGTGCGGACCTTCCGCCCCTTGCCGCGCACGCGGATCAGCTCGTCGGTCCAGCGAATGTCTGTCACGTCCAGGCTGACAGCTTCAGACACGCGGAGCCCGGCGGAGTAGATCAGGCTGAGTAATGCTCGGTCACGTTCGGCGGATGCCCCCGACCACGGGGAATCGAGCAGGGTATCGACTTCATCGCGGGTCATGCCTCGGGGGAGCAGTGCGTCGGGCTTCGGCGCCTTGATGTTGGCGAACGGATTGCCTTCGACGCGTCCGCGGCGCACCGCCCAGGTGTAGAAACTGCGGAGGATGGTCACCCGCTGCTGGACGGTTGCGGTGGCGTATCGCTCGCGCAGGTTGCCAACGTAGGCGCGGGCATCGTCCCGCGTGGCCGTTTCCAGGGCGGGCACGATGCGGGCGAATTCTCGGACGGCGGTCCGAGCGGCGCGGATGCTGTGAATGGACAAGGCCCTGCTGAATTGGATGTGGGCGATGTAGTCGGCGAGCAGTGCGGGGAGGGGTTCACCTTCACGTGGGCAGCCGGGCGCAAGCTGTCCTAACCGCCTACTGGAAGCGGCGCGGTCCTCGCGGTTGCCGCCAACTTGTGCCCGGTGTTTTCGTAGCGTGGCGTGTTCTCCAGTAGTTCTTAGGACTTGCCAAGTTGCCTCAGCTCGCCGCCCATGTCAAGCAGAATTCCCCCGGCAGGCTCAGAAAGGCACGAGCATGCCCGGTGCCTGCTCAGTGAATTTCTCCCAGTCGGAAGGGGTCAACTCCTGGGCGGCGCGGCCCGGGAAGAGCTCGCCGAGGATCCGGAACCACTCGCGTTCGAGCGTGGCCGGTTCCGTGTCCGGGATGATGTTTCCGAAGAATTCCCACGCTTCCTGTTGATTCTGCGGCGTCGCTGTCGCCGTGGGCGCGGTCGACGAAGAGGCCGGCCTGGCGGCCGGCGGCCGTGCAGGTGGCGGAGCTCCGCGTGTGGTCGTTTCGTTGGCCGGGGCCGGTGGAGCCGCGGGCGCCGGTCGAGCGGCCTGCGCTGGTCTCGCGGGCGCGGCGCCGCCCGAGAAAGCCCGCAGCTTCGGATTCAACTGCGCGGCCAGGGATTGCATGAGCGCCGCATCGGCGTGCGGCACGCCCCCGCCGGCGTAGTCCGCCGGATTGAGGAACTTCACGCGCATCCGCTGTTGACCCTCGAATTCCTCCCAGTCGCAGGAAAGCTGCACGTCCACGTCTCGGAGGTTGGCCTGTTCGAACCAGCGCACGTCGAGCCCGTCCCAGCCGAGCGCGTCCCGCAGGGCGTTGATCGTATGCTGGTTAAGGCTGCCGTCGCGCTTCTGGATGAAGTGATAACCGCAGATCGACACGTCTTCGTCGATCGGCAGCCACTCGCCGTGAACGAGCTCCGCGATGCACTGGTAGTTCACGACTACTGTTGCCAGCCTCATGTCACCGAGCAGTGTAAGGCCGCTTTCAATCACCCTTGCTTTGTACCGTCCCGGTCTCTGGGGAAGCATTCCTTTGCACTCCTATAATGTCAGCAGCAGTTGCCACAATGTTTGATCGAACTTGACCAGGGGGATCGGCTCGGCGAGCACGCGCGACTTGGCCATGCAGTGCGGCAGCTCCGCCGGGTAGATCGTCCGCGTCCCGCTGCCCTGGCCTTTCCCCTCGGCCACGTTGATGTCGTAGCCGACGAAAAGAACATGATCCGCCCATTCGCGGACCCGCAAGCGAATTGATGCCTTGCCCGACGGCGGAGATTGCAGCCGGGGCTCATAGCGGAGCCAGTCCTGCCCGGCCGGGTTCGGGCAGTTGGTGACGCAATCATGGCACACAAGAACCGCGTGCCGTCCGGCCCGGGCATGGGCATCGAGGGCGTTGAGCAGCTCGGCGAACACGTCAAAGACGAAACTATAGCCCTTCCCGAAGGGGTAGTCCTCGAGCCGCGTCACCCGCTGCTTGGTTTTCTCGTGCGGTATCGTTGCGAGCACGTGGCGCGTGGCCAGTTGCTCCCCGAGTGTGGCGGTGTCCACAACGATAGTGCGAATCGACTCCCATCCCGGCGCGTGCAGCGCGTTGAGCATTGCCGACCAGGTCGGCGCGGCCACGGTGCGGATCCCCTCGCGCGTCTCGGTGGGCAGTTGGGATTGCAGCACGGGGAGCGATCCGTCCAGGTCGAAGACGGCCACGGGCCCGGGCGCAGTAACGGCCAAGCTGGTCTTGCCGATGCCACCGGGCCCATACAACACAATGCGGTGTCCGTGCTTTGCGGCGATCCCGCCGAAGGAAACCGGCGCGGATGGTCTGCTCGGTGCACGTCCCGGCGGTCCAGCCGGCGGAGCAGTCCGTCGGCCGTTGCTGTTGTCCGCGGGTCGCTGAGGCGGCGCCTGCCGTTGGGGCGGAGCGGACCGCGTCGGTTGTTGCGGCGGCGCGGTCATTCAACTCCCCTCGGCCTCGCCGGCAGTCGCTCGGCCTCATGCAGCTTGCCACGGGCGGCCTTGTAGATCCTCATTTCCAACGCGCTGTACTTGGGCCATAGTTGCCGGACCTTGCGAAAAGCCGGCGTCTCGACGCCCTTGACTTCCTCGCACCACGCCCGTGGGTATGGCGAATCGCCGTCCCACGCGAACACCAGGAAGTCAATCATGGTAGAGAAGTCGGGGCCCAGTGGAATCCGCACTTGCCGCAGCCAGCCAGCGATATGTCCGCCTCGCTGGAGGGCGTCGAGCTCCATCGCCCGCAGGGCTTCGGCCTTGCTGTCGTAAGTGAATCCGCGGTATTCCGTTCGCTGCGCGTTGAACTTGTGACGGAGCGCTGTCACTGTTTCAGCTTCCTTGCCTCTATTGCGTGCCGGAGCGTTTCCAGGTCGTTTTCACCGAGCGGGCCCTGGCCGATGGCATCAAGGTATCCGGCGATATAGGCCGTTAGTTGTCCGTGGGCATGTGTGCTGGCCATGAAGGCGGTCAATGCGTCCTCGATTACGGCGGTGCGTTCTCGCGCCTTGGTCATCGAAGATCGAGCTCCAGCATCCCTGTGACGATCTCCGTGGTCCGCTTGGCGAAGTCCAGGCGTCGCTCGGTCACCACGCTGCGCACCTCGCGGAAAATCTGCCCGGCGCGGATGTTCAGCACCAGCGTGCCGATGTCCGGCGTGGGCTCCAGCCCCGGCGCGGTGTACACCAGGGCCGCGCGCAGCTTGTGAAACCATGCCTTGGCCAGCGCCGCCGTCTGCCGCAGGCGGTCGGTATCGTCACGCACCACGCGCGGCCCCGTCCAGAACTGCAGGCTGCCGTTGGCGTTGGTGCCGATCACCGTGGTGGGCGCCATGATCCACACTTCGCAGTCGGGCACGTCGATCACGAGCTCCCGGTGGCGATAGGTCGGCCGCTCGCCCAGCGACGGCAGGGTTTCCACCACCATCGGCCGGCTGTCCGTGCGCACCGCGATGGTGGCCACGATATAGCGGTGGTCGTAGAGCGGGTCGGCTGACGGGTAAGGTTTTGTTGGTGAATCAAACGTGCCCTTGCCAATGAGGTGCGCCGGAGTGCATTCGACGCGGACTTCCATGTCACGGTCCGACATGCGCAGGTGACAGCCACTCTTTGCCATGTCGCCGCGTGTAAAGTACGGATCGGCGCCGCCGGCGGGCTTCAGGGCACCTTCGAGGCGGAGGAAGACCAACGGTTTTTCGTAGGCTGGTAGCGTCGACTCGAAGCCCTCATCAGCCTGGGCCACAAAGGGCAGCACGTCATCTATCTTCTTGCCCGCCAGCCAGGTGGCCTCGTTGTGCTGATCCAGTTGAATGTTGCCCGACAGGTCGAAGCTGGGATTGAGGCTGGTGTTGTCCAGTGGCAGCTTCCAGGTGAATTCGCGGTCCGCCTCAAAACCCAGTCGAAACGCGCACCAGACCCGGTCGTAGATCATCCGCTTGCGTTCTTCGTCGTTGGCCGCGGCCTTGTAGGCCGCCTCTTCGCTGGCCGTCCAGGCCTTGCTCATGCTGGCCAGGTTGTAGACCACGTCGAGCCCTGGGGAGGCGCTGAAGCAAGAGAGAAGCCGCTCGCCGCGGACAATCAGCCGCTCGTACCGGTCCACGGTGTCGATCACCACCCGCGCCCGCTTGCCGTGCCCCTCGTCGATGTTCAGTTGCTCGATCACGGGATTGCCGGGCAGCGTCTCGTTGCCCACGGCCACGTCCTCGTCCAGCAGGGAGAACAGCTCGATGCCGATCGGGGCCCGGGTATCGGGCAGCCCCACGCGCTGTCCGGCCACGGCCAGGGGGTCGCCGTAGTCGCCGCTGTGCTCGCTCCACGTGAAACGCCCGGAAATCCCCCGCCGCCGGTCGATCAGCTCGTTGATCATCGACCACACGTTGCGCCGGTCGGGGTCCAGCGTGGGATACAGCCGCTGCAAGTAGTTGTGCAAAGCGTCCGGCGGGTCGGCCAGGTTAGGATCCCAGCCGTCGATGCGGAAAGCCGCGTCCCGCACCGCGTTCTCATACACCCCGCTGGGATCGTTGCTCCAGTACAGCAGGTATTCCAGGATGTCCATCGTCGACCAGTAGGCCGGAGCGGCGTCACCGTATAGAAAGCTGGCGAACCCGTACGAAACCCCCTCGCTCGCCAGGTCGACCCAGCGCGGCGCGGTAATGCGTCCCGCGGAGCGGTTCGGGCGGGTGTGGAACCCGTGGCGCATCCGCTCGTTGAACATCGGGGTCCAGTCCAGCGGGTAGGCATCGCCGGCGTTCTCGACCCAGCCCCGCCACACCTGCCGCCGCTCCAGGATGCTCTCCAGCCCGGCGCACTGGATGGTCTGGTAGCCGCTGGCGTCCGGGGTGCCGCTCTGGGGCACGCCCAGCAGCTCCAGTTGGTCCGTCTGGATCACCCCCAGCCACACCGTGTGATACCGGGCACCCGTCCGCCGGCTGGAAATATCCGGCGACACCACGATGGCCACGTACAGGTCGGTCACGTCGAGCGGGTTGAAGACCTGGTACTGGAAGTTGGTCAGCAGGCGGTTGTCCTCGCGGCGCAGCACGCCGAAGTCGTAGCGCAGCTCGGCCGTGCTCCGCCCGGGAAACGCCGAAATCGTCGCCTTGATGGGCGTCAGGTAGGGAATCAGCGTCCAGTTGTCCAGTTGCTGCGCCTCGGCGTTCCAGCCCCGCCGCACCCACACGGACAGCCCCTGCCGCCCGGCCACGGTCCCCGCGGTCGGCGCCGTGGCCGTCGATACCCCCGCCGGTCCGCCGATGGTCACAGAAGGCATCAGTTGGCTCCAACTCTGAATGTTGTGGGCTTGCCGGTTCGCTCGCCGTTGTGTCCGCGGAGACCAGGCAGAACGCAGCGGTTGCACTTGAAGTAGCGCATGTCGCGGAGCGTGCCGATTTGTTTGATGTCCTCGCTCTGGCAGTAAGGGCAGAAGACCGTGCCGCTCCGGTAGTCGGCGCGCACAAGGCGGATGCCAGACTCGAGTTCTCCCCGGCTCAGTGGTGTGTTGACGGCATAGTCGACTTCTGGCGGCACGCCCGTGGGCGGACTGATCGCCGGCGGCGATGGTGGCGTTGATTTGACGGGTTTTTTGGGCACTTCATTCTCCATCCGATGGGGGGCGGGCGGCGGATGAGCGACCAACGCCGGCCCAGCCCCCCGGGCCGGAGGGTCAATCAGACCGTGGCCATTTCGCCGCGGGTGAATACTTCTGCCGTGGTTTGTTGGTCGGCTCCGACGGGCACGAAGCTGACTTCAAGCAGCTTGGTCTTGCTGAAGATCAGCGCCGGCCCTTGAATGGTCCGGCCATTGATTGTTGCTGTGGCACCCTCAGACAGTTCACGTACTTCGGCGATGGCGAAGCCAATACTCATATTCCAGTTAAAGCCGTCCAGCCCAACGGCGGACACTTCCCGGCCGGCAGGGGTCTCAAGGGTGATTGTTCCTTCGATGTTCAGCCGCCCAGCGGTTTTGTCGAATCGCGTCGCCTGCCCCACGATTTGCCCGGGGTCATGGTCACGGAGGACCGCGATCGTGCGGGTCGGCACCTCCAACCCGGCAAGGTCGATGATCACGTTGCGACTGCCATATCGGACGGGGGCACCGCTGTACGCGATCCCTCGGAATTGTTTGCCCTTCACTTCGGCGTCGCCTGCCTGAAGGGTGATTGCGTTGGTGGCGGCGCGTAGCTCGACACGCGACTCTGGGACGAGTTCCACGTTCGCAAGAAACCGCTCCACCGCGGCCTGGTCCGTAACGTCGCCCGTGAAGCCATTGAATCGTGCGGCCGAATTTCGCTGCAGCGCAGCCTTGCGCGCGTCCTCGCGGGCGGCGCGCTGGTATGCGGTCACGGTCCCGTACAGCCCTTGGAGTTCAGAACTTGCGCCGAAATCCCTTTCCGCCTGTAGATCCACCGCCACTTCGTCAATCCAGTCCAATCGTGCCATTGAAGCTGACCCTCCCTGGTCCTGCGGCCTCGGCCTGCCTGAGCAAGTCAAGTGCCATTTTCTTGTCACTGATCTCGATTGCCATGCCGCCGAGCATTACCCTCCTCTTCCGCAGGGGGAACTGATCCGCCTCCAATTCCTCGATCAATGCTCTGACCTCGGCAGCGCTGGCCGCGTCAAGGTTCACGATGTCCGCGCCGTCCTTCATTATGCACCTCAGCCTGCCACTGGCTCCGCGCTCAGTTCTTGCTCGAGCTCAGTAATTCTCTGCTGCAACTGCGCCACGCCGCGGGAGGGCAGCGTATGAACGCCTCTCGCAAGGTCGTCCCTGAGGCGCGCGAGCATTGCTTCTTTCGCCGCTCGCGTCTCTGCCTGGCGGGAGGCTTGATGCGACGCAGCCGCCTCCGCGCCGATGGTTGAAATATCGCCGAATTCGCGCCGCAGTCGCTCCAAGGCCCGTGAAGATTCTGTAAAGGCTGCCTGTGCCTGTGCGCGGTCAGCCTCGGCCTGTTGCCGCTGCTCCTGGAACTCGAGGACCGCCGCTTCATGCTGTTCTTGAAGGTGTCGGAGTCGCATGCCGGCGGCCTTCGAGTCCTTGAGCCGCTCGTCCAGTTGGCCGGCGAGGGCCTCGAGGGCGGCACACTCCTCGTGGCGACGCACGTCATTCTCAAGTTGCTCAAGGGGGATGCCCAGGGCATTGAGCTCGTCAGCAACCGCTTGCGGGTCGCCGTCGCCTTTCAGGACCCGGTCGATCAGCTTCGCGTAGCGTGTTCCACGATCCGCCTCGGCCGCCGCTTTCCGCCCGCTCAGAACCTCCCTGATCGCTTCTAACATCGCTCATCTCCTTAGCGCGTTCTTTGCATTTACATACCTAATTCTTGCACCATACAACCGCACTCAATTGTGTGAGTTCACTCGTGTCTCACTCTCGGACGTTTGATCTTGGCAACCTCCTTGGCAACCCATTTTTTTGAACAATTATTTCATTTTTCGCCCGCCATCGCCCGACCCGCGCGCCACGCCTCTGGGAAGGACCCAAGAGGGGGGGGCGGGCCTTCCAGGCCACACCTTTGACCCGCCTTTTTCACCCGTTTCGGACCGCTTTTTCTGGTGGTCGCTCATCACGTTGCCTGCTCCGCTTGCTGTGGCCGCTCTAGCCGCGTGATCTGGGCCTCGGGAGTCCAAACTACCCGAGGATGCCGATCGTGCTGTGGCGAGCCTTACAGTCGCTTTCCTGGCGGCCGCTGGTACACGAGCCACCCGGCCCGTGAATCAACGTCGAAGCGGCAGTCACAAAACCGCCAACGTTCTCTTCGATCTCCCGCCGCAGTGCGGAAACAAGCACGGTTTCGCCGTCTTTCCCCCTGATTCTCGCAGCTTTGGTCATTGAACGGCGGATCAATTGGTCGAGTTGATCATTGTCGGGTTTCATAGGTCTGATTCTCCGCCATGTTGTAAGGTGTTCAATGGTCTGAACTGCTACCCGTAGCAGGTTCGTCGAATTTCCTTCCGGTTCCCAATGCCGCGGTGAGTAGGTGAGCGATCAGCACTTCTGCATTCCGCTCCGGCAGTTCGATCGTGTCGTATCGCCGTCCGCAGATCGCGCATCGCCGTCGGCGGCGCCGGATTGGAAGTCCAGCTACAGCCGCCGAACCGATCACGGGATCGTCCGGCATTGCCTCGCGCCGGCATTGGCAGCGTGGCCTCAATGTCGGCCCTCCGTTGCAACCCACACGACGGCCGCGCGTCCGCTTGGCGTTGGCCGAGTCCGGCCGGAATCCCGGGCCAACCCGGCGATAACCAAGCGATTCCTCCTGGCGACCTCCGATGTCACCGGGATGCCGGTGGCAGCCTGGATCTCGGCGTCCGTCGCGCCCCATGCTCCGCGTCTTTTCAAGCACTCGAGAACGAGCCGCTCCTGCCGCCCGCTCACCGCCTCGGGCAGCGAGTCCGCCGCCGCTCGGCTTGTCCTGCTGAACGGGGCACAAGCCAGCGGCTCTGTGAATGGGAGGCACGGCTGGTGCGACACGGTCACCTCTTGCCCCCCTCCTGCGTCGGCACCGGCCCGAGGTCCGCGCCGCAGGCCGAGCATTCGACGCGCCCCACGATTTCACCGCGGTTTTTATGGCGGCACGTGGCCGGGTCGATGCTCACGGTCATGCCAGGGAAAGTTCGAGCCGCCTGGGCGGAGAAGGGCGCGAGCGACGCCCACCGGTGCAGGAGCACACCGATGCGAAAGCTTGCCGGGTCTGCCGCCTTTAACGCAGCCGACCTCGCCCGCAGTTCCGCCACAGGATCCGCCCCCGAGGCAGCGGCGAGTTCACGAATCTGCGCGGCCCATCGGGTGAGGGAGCCGCTTGACGGCCCGACGATGCGGAAGATTTCCGCAATCGCGTGTTCCAGCACGTTTCCTTCATCTTCCTCCGCGAGCGCAACCTCCCCCCCCTGGACCACGTTCGCTTCGCGGGGGGGGATCGCTGATATGTCTGAAGAGTTAGATGCGCCGGTCAAAACCGGCAAGGAGAAGCGAATGAAAGAGTCGCACGGAAAAGGCCCAGCCAGCCATTCCGGCCCCGAGTCATGTAGCGTCGATCGCGAGGTCGCCGCTGAAGC